>CAUSBF010000207.1:0-3327 GCA_963529595.1 uncultured Campylobacter sp. | reverse complement strand
GTGTCTTTGGGCGAAATTTTGAAATTTTAAAATTCCGCGTCGAGTAAAATTCTAAAATTTTAAAGCGAGCGAAATTTTGAAATTTTAAATATGGATAGAATTTTAAAATTTACGGCTTGCAGAATTTTAAATTTAGCGATTTCAAAGCCGTAAAAGGCTAAAATCAGTGCGTAAATTAGGGCTAAGGCTTAGCCATTTTATTTTGAAGGCATTTCATGCAAAGACGCGATTTTTTAAGAAACACTGCGATTTTAGGCGCCGTTATGGCAACTCCGAGTACCATTTTGGGCGGGGAAAAAGTCATTGGCAAAAAGAGAGCTTTCGGGCTATCGCTAAATCACGAAATTTTGGAGGAAGGCAAGCAGACGCGGCTTTGGATACCGCTTCCTCTTATCACGGAGTATCAAAAGGTAAGCGACGTAAAATTTGACGGCAATTTCAACGATCCGTCCGTGGACTACGGCGAAATTCCGACGCTCTATGCCGGCTACGTCGGTGTGGCAAAGCCCACGCTAAACATTAAATTTAGCGTCGAGACCTTTGAGCGAAATACCGATTTTAGCAAGGTAAAATTTAATCCGAACGAAAAGCTTAACCCCGAGGTGGCGAAGTTTTTAGAGCCTAGCACACAGATTCAAATCGACGGCGTCGTCAAGCAAAAATCAGACGAGATCGCAGGCGGCATCAAGGGTGATCTGGAAAAGGCGCGCGCGATTTATACGTGGGTGGCAAACACTATGCAGCGCGATAACAACGTGCTAGGTTGCGGACTAGGGGACGTGAAGCAAATTTTAAGTAGCGGCAAGTTAAGTGGCAAATGCACCGACATAAATAGCGTTTTCGTTGCACTTTGCCGCGCGCAGGGCATAGCCGCAAGAGAGATGTTTGGCATCCGCGTCGGCGCGTCAAGATTTAGCGCTCAAATGGGCGCCGCGCCTAAAGACGGCGTCAGCCATATCTCGGGCGCGCAGCACTGCAGGGCGGAATTTTATCTAAAAGGCCACGGCTGGATCCCGGTCGATCCCGCAGACGTTACAAAGGTGCGATTGGGCGAGAAGCTAAGCAATGACGACAGCAAGCTCGTTAAAATCCGCGAGTATTTATTCGGCAACTGGGAGATGTGCTGGATCGGCTTTAACTACGGCAGAGACTTCACGCTAAGCCCGCGTCCGGCGCAATTTCCGATCAATAATTTCGGCTATCCTTACGGCGAAGTGGACGGCAACACGCTTAATTATTACTCGCCGAAAGATTTCAGCTACGATTACAGATCGAAAGAGTTGTAGCGGTTCGCGTCTTGCTATGCGGCACGCCAGCTTGGACTTTTGAGCGGCATGCAAAAAACTCTCTCGGCTAGGTACTTTTAAAGCGAATGTATAAAAATGCGCCTAATCTACGTTCTGCCGCGTCTGCATCAGAAAAAATTCCGCGCTTTATTTGGCGTGGAATTTTAAAATTTTTAGAATTTTGCGAGCGACATGGCGGCGAAATTTTGAAATTTTAAAGCGAGCAAAATTTTGAAATTTTTCGGCGCGAAATTTTAAAATTTACGGCTTGCGGAATTTAAAATTTCGCCTCTTTGCCACTCTGTGCGAAATTTGAGCGGTAAAATTTGCAGATAAAATTCCACGCCTAAAGCCGACGAGGGTGCGACAAGATTATTAAGATTATACTTAAAGGCAAAATTTGAAAACTGAACTAGAAAATTCCGCGCAAGAAACCTTGACGCAAAAGCGAGAATATCCTGGCAAAAATCGCTTCAGCACGCGCAGTCTATGGCTGATATTCGCCGCGATTTTTAGCGCGATTGCCGCGACGTTTTGTTGCCTACCCGCGTTTTTATTTTTGATTTTCGGCGCGAGCTTTTCCATTTTTTCAGGCGCAGAGGCGCTGGAAGGTTACCGCGCGCCACTCTCTGTGCTAGCGCTTTTTTGCTTCGCGCTTTCCGCGTTTTTCTTTTTCAAAAAGCCGCGCACATGCTCGCTGCAAAGCGGGCGCAAAAAATGGATTCTGATCTACGTGCTCTTAGGAGCCTTGCTTGCCTTTATGCTTACATATCCCGAAATTTTAGGAGGGCTTTATGCGTAAAATTTTGTTTTTGATGCTTGGATTTACGGCGCTTTTTGCCGACAAAGAGGTTAAAATTTACGTGGAAAAAATCCACTGTCCGCTCTGCACTACGATCGTGCGAAAGGCGCTTTTGCAAACACCAGGCGTGATAAGCGCGAAGGTTTCACAGCAGAGCAAAACCGCGACCGTCGTAGCAAAGGATGATACAAACGCGACCGCGATGCTTGAGGCAATCGCTAAAACGGGCTATGAAGGCGTAATCGTAAAATAAAAATCCCTGGCAAAATTCTGACTAAATTTTAAATAAAATTCTTGCTAAATTTCGGTAAAATTCATGCGACTTTGCATAAAATTTCATTTTGCGCGGCTTGCCTACAGCGTAAGCTAGCGCGATTGAAATTCTGCGCGTATTTTGCGGAAGCGCTATGTCGACGCGGTCGCGTTTAAATTTAGCAGAATTTCGCAAGCGCTTAAGCGAGTGCGGTTGCTTTTAAATTCAACGGGCGTGTCGCAATAACGCCGGATATAATAAATTCAAAAGGAGCAAACATGCAAAAAAACGAGGTTATGAACGATTTTAAGAAGCTGTGCGAGATACCTCACTGCAGCTGCGAAACGGAGCAGATGAGGGAGTTTTTAGCGGATTTTGCGCGCTGCCAGGGCTTTAGCGTAAACGTCGATGAGGCGGGCAACATCCACGCCGTAAAGGGCGAGCCTAAAATCTGCCTGCAAAGCCACTACGATATGGTCTGCGTGGGCGCGGCGCCGAATTTGCAGCTCATCGAAGAAAACGGCATCCTAAGGGCGAAAAACTCGAGCTTGGGCGCTGATGATGGCATCGGCGTGGCGATGATGATGGGCGCGATGCGGGAGTTTGCGAATTTAGAGTGCCTATTTACCAACGATGAAGAGGTAGGGCTCGTGGGCGCAAACGCCTTTAAAGGTAAAATTTTATCGCCTAATCTTCTAAATTTAGACAGCGAAGAGGATGACCGCGTAACGCTAGGATGCGCCGGCGGCATAAACGTAAGCGCAAAAATAGACGCCGCGAGCGTCAAAAAGAGCGGTAAAATTTACGAGATCGGCGTCACCGGGCTTAGCGGCGGGCACTCGGGCAACGAGATACACAAAAATATCCCAAATGCAACGAAGCTGCTGGCGAAATTCCTAGCCGAGGAGGGCTGTGAGCTTATTAGCCTAGATTTTGGCGAGAGGAGCAACTCGATCCCTGCAAATGCCGTGTGCAAGGCGCTGTGC
>CAUSBF010000206.1:0-3342 GCA_963529595.1 uncultured Campylobacter sp. | reverse complement strand
GATCGATAGGATAATGGAGAACGTGAGCTTTAACGCGATCAAGGCAAGTTCAAATTTAGCCGTAGAAAAGGGTAGATACCCTGATTTTGCGGGCTCGAAGTGGAGCGAAGGAATTTTTCCGATCGATTTAGCGAACGAAAACGCTAAGGCGCTCGTTAAGCGCGGCGGGCTTTTTGAGCAGAGCAGCTGCGACTGGGACGGGCTGCGCGAGAAAGTAAAGCGCGACGGCATGCGAAACGGCTATCTGACGGCGATCGCGCCGACATCGAGTATCAGCATACTCGTAGGCACCACGCAGACGATCGAGCCGGTGTATAAGCGAAAGTGGTTCGAGCACAACCTAAGCGGTATGATCCCGGTCGTCGTACCGAATTTAAGTCCAAAAACGTGGCAGGCGTACGTACCTGCATACGAGCTCGATCAGCGCCTGCTCGTAAAAGCAGGCGCCATCCGCCAAAAATGGATCGACCAAGGCCAGAGCCTAAATATCTTCATGAGCCTGGATAAGGCAAGCGGCGGCTATCTGAGCGAAATTTACACGCTTGCGTGGCAGCTGGGGCTAAAATCGACCTACTACCTGCGCTCCGAAAGCCCAGATAGCGAGAAGCTAAACAACGTCGCCGATCGCTCGATCGAGTGCGAGGGGTGTCAGTAAAATTTTGAGAGATTTTGGAATTTTTTAAGCGCCGCCATAAAATTTTGTAAAAATTTAAGCGTTTAATACGGATGGAAAGGCAAAATTATTCATTACATTAAGTAATTCGCCCCTCTCGAGGTGCGAATTACTTAAATTATGAGCGATTATGATCTGATTTGCAAAAATAAAATTGCCCCAACGGTGCTCGCTCAAATTTAGAGCGTAGATTATTCCACCTGCCCGAGCTTTTTGAGATATGCAAAAATTTTAGCGATCTCGATCATTTTATTTAGGCTTTCGAGCAGTTTTGCGCTTTGCGAGCTCGGCGCAGACTTGAAAATTTCGCTATTTTCAACGCCGATTACGAGACTGTTTTCGCCAAGATAAAGCTCGGTTTTACCGAACAAATTTAGGGTGATCGTCTGCATATTTTCTAAAATTTTTTTGTTTTGCAAAAATGCGGCGGCGGCGGGATTGTTTAGATATATGTCAAACGACGCGCTTAAGTGCGGGCTGTCTTTAAGCAGCTTCAGATCCGACGCGCCGAAGATAAACTCTCCGCGCGGCACGACTAAAATTTTACTATCGAAGGTCTCGCTAAAATCAAATTTTGCAAAAAGCCCGTCGAAAATCGCAGTATCGTCCTTCTTTTTAAGATGCAAAATTTTATCCAGCTCAAAGACCCGATTTTCTCTGTTTTTATCGAAATCGCGGCTTAGGCAGATGTCGCCGATTTTTATACCAAATTCGGGCGTCTTGCCCACTATCGCGTGCTTGCAAGTGCATAGATTCGCCTCTTTACGGAGCGGATTTTTGTAAATTTCATCGAGTAAAAACGCGCCGAAAGGCTGAAAGGTAAGACGCAGCTCCTTTGCGATCCAAAGCAGAAATTCGTTTTTAAAAGCCTCTTCACTGAGCGATTCAAATTTACGCGAAATGCGCACGGCTAGGTATTTGTAAGCAGGATAAGCAAGAGCTAGCAACACTAATAAAAACAGGAATGAGAAATCTCCAAAATCCTTGCGCATAGCAATAAACAGCGCCAGCACCACCACCGCCACGCCGCCACGCGCCTTCCAAAGCGCCACATTGCGCGCTCCATCTAGTTTTTGCTTTTTTAATTCGTAAGAAACAAGGCTCATCGCTATCCCCGTGAGTGAAATTTGACGCTCATTATAGCGAAAAATGGGATTAAATCAAGCCATATGATAAGTGCGTTGCTATTTATAAGGCGGGTTTTTTATAATAGCTCAAAAACATAAAAATCGCCGTCTTTTTCTTTACATTTTACAATATCGCCCTGTTTGAATTCTAAAATTTCATCCAGTTCGGATTCAAATTTCGTCGTATCGATAATTTTAAAAATATATTGCGCGATTTGAACGGCCTTTGCCGGGCGCCATACATCGATATCTTCGTTTAAAATTTTTATAAAAATTTCTTTACTGGTCGCGCTCGCCATATTAAATCTTTCTGCTCGGTTATCTAAAATTCTTTCTGCCTAGCCACAATTTAAGATACTTTAATACGGACCTTAAATAATCATTAGTAGCGTTGGCTTTAAAGGTGCTCGCGTCCGATTCTATCAAATACCAGCTATATCCGTCATCCTTTAAAATATTCATTTTGCGGTGTTTGGCCTCAGCGTTTGCGTCAGATATCTCTATATCCAGTACTTTATTTGCAATATTCATCTGTACCGATAGATTAGGGCTTAGATCATATATGAAACGGTTAAAATCTTTGATGATATGGGTATTATATACGTCATCGATCATCTCGGCTCTTCTCTTCCTAAAAATTTTCTTCTCTATTGGATCGCCGTCGATAAGCCTTCCATAATGATCTTCGTCGGTTGCGGCCTCTTCGTAAGACGCGGTAAAACATCCAAAAAATCCCTTATGCATCCCAAATTTCCAATTCGTAGGCACCGTTTCGTCTATTACTTGAAAATATTCGCTATTAAATCGATAGTAATCTATATCATCTAAAAACGGTAATATGCAATAATAAACCTGTCCCTCTTCATATTGGATACCATGAACAAAATAGGTTCTGTTTAACCCCAAATGCCCATGCTCGTCCTCTTTTATACATTTTACAATCATTTTTAATCATCCTTAAATTTGAAATCGTCTGCGGCTTCTATGATGGGCTACCCGTCTTTATCGCCTATTATATTATTTTTAACAAGTTCTGTAAAAAATTCTTTGTTTTTGGATTTATTGATTGTCTCTTTTATAGCATTAAAGGATAATTTTAAATTCTTTAAACTACCGTCTATAATGCAAAAGCCGTTTTTCTCACACAATGATATTATGCCCCTTAATACGGCTTCGTACTCGGATCTAAAATCGATACGAAATGTAACGGACTCTATTATATTATTAGCATCAAAAAGTACCTCTAAGCGGTTGCCGTTTTCGCTTCCGTATAGATCTATTTCGTCAGACCAAGATTTTTCGGGCTTTAATAGGTGCGAAATTTCAGAAAATATCTCTTTTTTGATCTTTGCTTTTTTCCAATATTTATCGTCTTCAAAGAGCTCTATATTGCCATATTGCCGGTCGTATTGCAGATCGTATGTATCGCTTTTAGGCAGAATAAAAAACTCACATTGCCAAATTGCCATATCTTCTTTCCTTAAATATTTTCATTATAAAATTTTATATAATCAAAAGTATTATTTGAAGTATTTGTTATAC
>CAUSBF010000205.1:0-3343 GCA_963529595.1 uncultured Campylobacter sp. | reverse complement strand
AATTTTGCCAAAGCCAAATCAGCGCTGATCGATGCGCAGAAGCATCTCATTTTAACCGCCGCTCATCCTAGCCCGCTTGCGGGGGGAGCGTTTTTTGGCTGCAAGCATTTTAGCAGATGCAACGAATATCTGCGCGCGCACGGCTTGGGAGAGATCGACTGGGATCTAAATCACGGCGCAGATTAAATGTATTTTAAATGAAATTTGCGTAAAATGCGCCGCAAAATTTCAAAGGTAAAGAAATTTTAAAAAATGTCGAAAGGAGAAGTGAGCGAATAATATACGACCGGCTTAAGACGGCTTGCCGAAGCGACGCGAATGTGCGGCTAGGCTAATCATTGTAATTAAAGGAACGATATGAAAAAGATAATTTTGGGAATTTTCTTGCTATTTACAAGTAGTGTAGTGGCAAATACCCTATCTGAGATTAGGCAATCGGGCACGATTAGAGTGGGCGTTTTCGAGGCGCAACCGCCTTTTAGTAAATTTGAAGACGGCAAATTCCAAGGATTTGAGGTGACCCTAGCCGAGGCGCTATCAAAAGATATATTCGGTGGCAAAGCGGGCAAGGTGGAATTCGTGCCCGTAAAAGCTAGTGAGCGTTTAAAAGTGTTGGAAGAAAATAAAGTAGATATGGTGCTTGCGACCTTTACGATCACAAATGAGCGTAAGCAGGTGGTCGATTTTACGACACCGTATTTCGCAGTAAATATCGGCGTGCTAACCCGCAAGGGCGATAAGATCAAAACTATGTCTGATTTACACGGTAAACCGATCATTGCAGAAAGCGGTACGACTAGCGAGGCATATTTTAAAAAAGAGGGTTTTGAAATCATAAATTGTGCTACCGCACACGAATGCTATAAAATTCTAAAAGAGGGCAAGGGTGCGGGCTTTGCACACGATAATTTATTAGTTCTTGCCTACGCGGTCGTAGATAGCGATACTGAAGTAAATATTAAGAATTTAGGCGTTTCGGATTTCTTGGGCATTGCGGTTTCTAAGGGCAATAAGGATCTGCTCGAGTTCTTAAACGGCGAGTTAATTAAGCTTAGTAAAGACGGCTTTATGAAAAAGACCTATGATGAGGTGATCGAGCCGTATTACAAGGGCACTGCGGAGAAAAAATATTTCTTGCTGGATGACCTTTATAGCTTATTTTAGGTGGGCATAGCGGTACGGCTCGCCTGTGTTTGTTTTCGTAAGCATAGCTGTGTGCTCTCGCCAGGTAAAATTTAAAAGGCTCGCATAGCCTTGCTATTTTGTCCGACTTTGCGAGCTTGGGTTTGGATTATAAAATTCTACTAACGCGCCGTTGCGGAATTTATAAAATTCCATAGAATTTCGCAGCGGCGTGCTATTTTTGCAGCACTAATAGACGCACGAAATTTTATAGCGAAGCGCTAAAATTTAATGAGAGCAGGCGGAGCTTAGCGCAAAGACGGTAAAATTTAAAAAGCCTCTATCATTATGCTTAGAAATTTTAGTTGCGAAATTTTATCGCTAAGCTCGCAATTTAGGGAATAATTTCAGTTTTGATAAAATAAAATTTTAAGAAAATTTACATTACAATTACGAAAAATTTAAAATTCAAGGAGGAAATTATGAAAAAGTCATTTTTTCTTATTCTATTGTCGGCGATCTTTGTTTTTGCGAATTCCTTAAGCGAAATCAAGCAAAGCAAGGTTATCAGAGTGGGCGTCTATGAAAACGAGCCGCCTTTTAGTAAGTCGAGCGAGAAGGGCTTTGAAGGTTTCGAAGTCGAGCTTGCCAATGCGCTAGCCGGTAAAATTTTCGGTAACAGCGGCGGTCGTATCGAGCTTATACCGGTAACGAACGAAGTGCGCTTTCCGATGCTGCAAAACAATCAGGCAGATATGATAATCGCAGCCGCAAGCATCACCGAAGAGCGTAAAGGCAGCGTAGATTTTTCGATGCCGTATTTTACGGTGAATTTGGGAATTTTAACGAAAAAAGACTCAAATATTCACAAAATAGGCGATCTGATGGGCAAAAAGATCGGTATCATCCGCAAGACTACCGGCGAGGCATATATCAAAAAGGATGGCGGTTATAATATTTCCTATTGCAACGATTCGGTTGATTGCTACAGGAGATTAAAAAGCGGCGAGATCGACGGCTATTGCAACAACAACCTTTTTGTAATGGTCTATCCGATCGTAGATCCTGCAGTCGAAGTCAATATAAAAAATTTAGGCGATAATGTATTCTTAGGCGTCGCGGTGCAAAAGGGTAACGCGGAGCTGCTAGAAGCGATCAATAAAGGCTTGATCGCGCTTAGCAAAGAGGGCTTTTTCAAAAAGGCTTACGAGGATACTTTCGAATCCTTCTATAAAGGTACTGTCGATAAAAAATATTTCTTACTCGACGATCTTTACAGCTTTTTTTAATAAAAAAGGAATTTAAAATGAAAAAATCACTGTTTTTAATTCTTTTATCTTGCATCTTTGCGCTTGCGAATTCTTTAAGTCAAATAAAGCAGAGTAAAGTCATTCGTATCGCCGTTTATGAAAATGAACCTCCGTTTAGTAGGGTCACAGATAACGGCTTTGAGGGCTTTGACGTAGAGCTTGCTAATGCAATCGGAGGCAAAATTTTAGGCGATACCGGCGGCAGGATCGAGCTCATACCGGTATCGGCGCAAGCTCGCTTTCCGTCCATTCAAAATAATCAGGCAGATATGCTTATCGCGGCTGCAAGCGTTACTGAGGAGAGAAAGAAAAATTATGAGTTTTCGATGCCCTATCTTTCGGTAAATTCCGGAGTTTTAACCAGAAAAAGCGACAATATCCAAAAAATGAGCGATCTACGAGGTAAAAAAGTAGGCGTCATTCGCGGCTCGACGGGCGAAGCGTTTATGCAAAAGGATGGCGGCTACAATCTAGTGTATTGCAAAAATTCCTCCGATTGCTACAAGCGGTTAAAGAGCGGCGAGATCGACGGCGCGTGCGACGATAATCTATTTGTGATGGTCTATCCGGTCGCAGATCCTAGCGTAGAGGTTAATATCAAAAGTCTTGGCGAGAACGTATTTTTAGGCATCGCGATGCAAAAAGGCAACGCAGATCTCGCAGAAGCCGTTAATCAGGCGCTCATTTCGCTTAGCAAAGAGGGCTTTTTCAAAAAAGCGTATAACGATACTTTCGAGCCTTTCTACAAAGGCACCGTCGATAAAAAATACTTCCTTTTAGACGACATATACAGCTTCTTTTAGAATTTTAAATTTGATGTGGGTCAGGATTTGAAGCTTCGCGGCTCTAAATTCTATCCCGCGCGGTATTAAAATTTCGTCTCGAAATTAGCTTTAAAATTTCGCTTAAAA
>CAUSBF010000204.1:0-3381 GCA_963529595.1 uncultured Campylobacter sp. | reverse complement strand
CTCCTGCGCGTCAGAATAATTTGGGTTCTTTGATCCGCTCTGATTTTTAAAAGAGAAGTCGTTTAAAATTTCATCGATGCCCGTCCCATCCACGTCGGCCTCCTCTATGCTAGCGTCGTCTTCAAAAACCCGCCATGTCTCGTCGATACTTTTTTGCGGCTTGTGTGATAAAAATTTTCGCACGCCGACGAAAGCCGCAGCCGCAAGCAGTAACGCTACGATTATCGGCATCACGGAAACCCCGCTGCTACCGCTTTGCGCCGTCTCACTCGCCTCGCTCTTTACGCTCATCTTGCTCTGATCGAAAGCGGGGTTTTTTACGCGCAAAATGAGCTTTAAATTGCCGTCTTGAGTAAGAGCATCGACTGATAGATCGGCTCCGGTAGGGAAATTGATCTCGATATCCTTGCCCTTAGGCGCTATCGTAAAGCTTTTTAAGACCTTTTGATTGGTGCGCATTTCGTTAAATTTCTCATCGCCGCCAAGCCCTTTTAAAATAAGGCTCATCGACTGCCCGTCGACGCGGCGCACGATGTCGGGCTTGTATGCGGAGTCAAACGCCAAGGCGATGTCGACGCTGTCGTCGTGGTTGAAAAGATCATATTGCATCAGATTGGCGCCGAGACAAAAATTTGCGATTAAAATTAAAAATATCTTTTTCATACTCTTTCCGTTAGTTAAAAAGTTCGGCGATCTTATTTTGCAGCTCGCGCCCGCCGTAGTTCGCGCATAAATTTACGATCGCAGTGCCGATGATAGCGCCGTCTGCGTATTCTTTTGTGGCGCGAACGTCGCTAGGGCTGCGAATACCAAAGCCGATCGCTACGGGCAGATCGCTCATTTTTTTAAGATCTGCGACCATATTTTTTAGGCGCGAAATCGGCGTTTGCTTGCTTCCGGTCACGCCGATAGCGCCCACGCCGTAGATGAAGCCTCGTGCGCGGCTCAAAACTCGCGCGGCGCGGTGCTCGCTCGTAACGCTAATAAGCGGGATGAGCGCGATACCGAACTCCTCGCAAAGCGCGAAAATTTCCTCATTTTCCTCATACGGCAGATCGGGGATTATTAGTCCGCTGATGCCGTAGCGCGCCGCCTGCGCTACAAACTCGCGCGCGCCGTAGGCAAAGATCACGTTGTAATAGACCAAAAATGCAAGCGGCTTGCGCGTTTGCACCCCTTTTAAAATTTCAAATACCTTCTCCGCGTTTACGCCGTTTTGCACCGCAGAAAAGCTCGCCTTAAAAATTTCCGGACCGTCCGCGAGTGGATCGGAATACGGGATGCCAATCTCAAGCAAATCGATCGCGCTTTCGTCTAAATTTGACAAAAACTCCTTCGTGTGCGCGGGGCTCGGATATCCCGCCACGATATAGCCGATGTTCGCCTTTTTGCCCGCAAAGGCAGCCTTGATCTTATCCATAAATCGTTCCTTTTTTGTAATTCATCACGGTATCCATATCCTTATCGCCCCTGCCGCTTACGTTTACGACGATCGTTTTTCTGCCTTTTAACTGCGGACAGAGCTTTTCTAAATACGCTAACGCATGCGCGCTTTCGATCGCGGGGATGATACCTTCGAGCCTGCAGAGCAGTTTAAGTGCCGTGATGCACTCATCGTCGGTTACCGCTTCGTATCGCACGCGACCCGTCTCATGCAGATGCGCGTGCTCCGGGCCTACGCCGGGATAATCAAGCCCCGCCGAGATGCTGTGAACAGGCTCGATCATGCCGAATTTATCCTGTAGTACGATCGTTTTCATGCCGTGGATGATGCCCGCGCGCCCGTTAGTGATGGTCGCTGCGTGATAAGGGGTATGTGCGCCCAAGCCGCCCGCTTCGACGCCGATGAGTTGCACGCTAGGATCGTCCACGAACGCGCTAAAAATTCCTATCGCATTGCTTCCGCCTCCTACGCAAGCTAGGACGTAGTCGGCTTTGATCCCTTTACTTGCGAGCTGAGATTTTGTCTCGGTACCGATGACGCTCTGAAATTCCTTAACCATCTTAGGATACGGATGCGGTCCGACCGCCGAGCCGATGACGTAAAATACGCTCTCGATCTCGTTCACCCACGCCTGAATCGCCGCAGTGGTGGCCTCTTTGAGCGTTTTTAAACCGGTGCCGATTTTGATTAAATTTGCGCCCAAAAGCTGCATCCTAAAGGCATTGAGCTGTTGGCGCGCGGCGTCGGTCTCGCCCATATACACGTCGCACTCAAGCCCGAATAGCGCCGCTGCCGTCGCCGTCGCCACGCCGTGCTGGCCTGCGCCGGTTTCTGCGATGACCTTTTTTTTGCCCATCTTCTTAGCTAACAGCGCCTGCGCAAGGGCATTGTTGATTTTATGAGCGCCCGTGTGATTAAGATCCTCACGCTTTAGATAAATTTCATGTCCGTAGTGCTCGCTAAGGCGCGCGGCGTGATATAGCGGCGTCGGACGCCCCGCATATTCGCGCAACAAGTAGCCCAGCTCGTCTTTAAATTCCTTCGTCTGCGCTATGGTGTCGTACGCATCCTCTAGCTCTTCAAGCGCAAACATCGCCGTTTCGGGTACGAACTGCCCGCCGAAACTCCCGAAATACGCCTTTTTATTCATCCTATCTCCTCGCATTAAATCGTGAGATTATATAAAATTTCGCGTTAAATTTCGCTTTTTTAACGGCGCCTTTTGCTACGCTATTTTAAAATTTATCGGATATGCGGACGCAAAAAACGCGCGGCGCAAGATGGTAAATTTCAAAATTGTAGCTAATATTTTGCTTGATGAGTAGCATTGGCTTCGCGAATTTGAATGATTTATGCCTGCCATTTTTGAATTTGCTTGGCATATTGTGAAAAATACAAATACTACGGCTAAAAATAAATTTATAAATTTATTTGCTTTCATTGCTAATATCGCTCTTTTTAGGATTACCGATAGGACAAATTATATTGTCGATATCTGTAAGCCTTAATTTTTTCCACTCTTCAAAGCTATTAACCCTAATCAAATTATGTGGGATTTTTGACGGTTCATCAATAATTTCGAGGCACTCGCTCGTTTCTCTTTTAAAATACTGCATAATAAGGTGATTATCGTTATTTTCCAAAGCCTTTTTTATACATTTTGCTTTTAACTTAACATAACCGCTATTACTTAGAGAATTTTTTGAAAAAAGCCGCATTGGAGCGCACTCGCTAATTATTTCCGTATAAATCATACGAAAAACAAAAAATGAAATAATTAGCAAAAATGGTAATAGGATAATGTTTTTGTATCGTTTTAAAAATTTCATCTTATTGCCTTATTTAGAATTTTTATATTTTACGGATAAAAACCCTTGATTTTTTTGTTTTACTGCCGCTTATGCCTATACCTGCCCCTATAGAGCTAGATTTGCTAT
>CAUSBF010000203.1:0-3406 GCA_963529595.1 uncultured Campylobacter sp. | reverse complement strand
ATGCCCCCACCACAGCTGACGGCTGATGCACCAGTCCTTCAGCTCGCGCATCCAGGCGTTGAAGCTATTGATCCAGTGCTTCGGGAAAAATTCCGCCTCGCCCGCATTTACTCTGGCGATCGCATCTTTTGCGATATCTGCGCGCACGAACCACTGCCGCGAGATGTACGGCTCGACGACGTTTTTGCAGCGGTAGCAATAGCCGACTTGATTTTCGTAATCCTCTATTTTTTCGATAAAACCCAGCCTCTCAAGCTCCGCTACGATCTGATCGCGCGCGGCAAGCCGCTCTAGGCCTTGAAATTTGCCGCACTGCTCGTTTAAAATTCCTTTTTCGTCAAATACCGTGATAAAGCCCAGCTCGTGGCGCTTGCCGACCTCGTAGTCGTTAGTATCGTGTGCGGGCGTTACCTTTACGGCACCCGTTCCAAAGCTCATATCGACGTATTCGTCGGCGATGATCTCTATCTCGCGACCGATTAGCGGCAGCACGACTTTTTTGCCGATCAAATTTTTATAGCGCTCGTCCGCGGGATTTACCATGACGGCGGTATCGCCGAAGTAGGTCTCGGGTCGCGTAGTAGCCACTACGATAAATTTATCTTGCTCGTCCGCGAAGTAATAACGCAAATGATAAAGCTTGCCTTTGTTTTCCTTGTGTTCGACCTCTACGTCGCTTAGCGCGCCGTCGTGCGTGCACCAGTTTACCATGTAGTTTCCGCGCACGATGAGCCCCGCGTCGTATAAGCTTACGAAGGCTTTGCGCACGGCGTTTTTAAGCCCCTCATCCATAGTAAAGCGCTGTCTGCTCCACGCAGGCGTGACGCCAAGACGCTTCATCTGCTTTACGATCTGCCCGCCGCTCTGCTCCTTCCAGCGCCAAACATGCTTTAAAAACTCCTCGCGCCCTATCTCTTCTTTTTTGATCCCTTGCGCCAAAAGCTCGCGCTCGACGACATTTTGCGTAGCGATGCCTGCGTGGTCTAACCCCGGCTGCCACAGCGTGCGGTAGCCGTCCATTCGCTTGTATCGCGTCATAATGTCTTGCAGCGTATAAGTGAGCGAGTGCCCGATATGAAGCACTCCGGTGACATTCGGCGGCGGTAGCATGATGCAAAAGTTTTTGCCTTTTTGTTGGATATCTTTATTGCCGTCGATCTCGAAGTAGCCGCGCTGCTCCCAAATTTTATAAAAGCTCTCCTCTACGGCTTTCGCGTCGTAAAAATCTGCCATTTTCAGCCCTTTTTTAAAATTTTGAATTTTGCGATTTTAGCGGAATTTTTGTAAAGCGCTCATTAAAATGGCGATATTATATAGATAATAGATTAAAGTATAGTATTTCGATATATCTATAAGTATTGATTTTTAAAGGATTTTGTATAAAATTTTAAAAAATCATATAAAAACGCTTGACATTAAAAATTCTACCTGCTATAATACCGCGAAATTTTAACCAAAAGGATTAAATATGAAGAAATTTCTTCTCGCTTCGCTTCTTAGCGCTAGCGTCGTCAGCTTCGCTCTTGCCGAAAAAATCGTAGTCGCCGCTACTCCGATACCGCATGCCGAAATTTTAGAGCAGATCAAGCCCGATCTAAAAGCCCAAGGCTACGATCTTGAGGTTAAGGTTTTCAATGACTACGTAACCCCGAACCTCGCTACCGATAGCGGCGACGTGGATGCGGGATTCTTCCAGCACGTGCCGTATATGGAGGAATTTAACGCTAATAAAGGCACGAAGTTAAAAGCGACCGTGGGCGTGCACCTAGAGCCGATGGGCATCTACAGCCATAAGATTAAAAATTTAAAAGATCTTAAAAACGGCGCCAAGGTTGCCGTGCCAAACGATCCGACCAACGAAAGCCGCGCTCTTGATCTGCTCGTAGCCGCGGGGCTCATCGAAGTAGATCAAAACGCTAAACTTCGCACGCCGCTAGACGTCACTAAAAATCCTAAAAATTTAGAAATTTTAGAGCTTGAAGGCGCCGCGCTTCCACGCACCCTGGGCGATGTCGATATTGCAGTTATCAACTCAAATTTTGCCTTTAACGCAAATTTAAACCCGATCAAAGATTCGCTATTTTTAGAAAAGGCTGAGGGCAACCCTTACACAAATGTCATCAGCGTTAAAGAAGGCAACGAAAACAGCCCTAAAATCAAGGCGCTAGATAAAGCGATTCAAAGTGAGAAAGTGAAAAAATTTATCGAGACGCAATATAAAGGCGCAATCATTCCATCGTTTTAACTCCTCCTCTTTTTAAAATTCGGCGCAGGATTCGCGCCGAATTTGCTGGCATTCGCTATTTTATTTACTATCTTTTTTTATAATTGCGCGAAATTTACCGAATAAAGGAAAAATAATGAAAAGAATTTTATCTTTCAGCTTTGTTGCCGCTATGGCTATATCTTCGCTTAATGCAGGCGTTTTGGCTACTGCAAAAGACGCAAATATCACTATTACGGATGAGGATGTTGCACCGTTTTTGGCTCAAGGTATGCAGCACGGCGGACAGGAACCAACCGCCGATGAGAAGAAAAAACTAATCGACGATCTAATCAAATACAAACTTCTAATCGCAGAGGCGAAAAAATCAGGTATTGAAAACAGCGACGAATATAAACATCAGCTAGAGCTTGCTAAAGATGGCATCGCATTTAATCTATGGCAACGCGAACAGGCTAAAGACGTAAGCGTCAGCGACGAGGAAGCTAAAAAAATTTATGATGAAAATAAACAGAATTTCATGCAACCAGATTCCGTTACCGCAAGTCATATCTTAGTAGCAGACGAAAAGGCTGCTAAAAACGCGATTGCGAAGCTATCAAAAGTCAAAAAAGAGAATTTAAAAGAGGAATTTAATAAGCTAGCCAAAGAAATTTCAATCGATCCAAGTGCGAAAGAAAACGGTGGCGATTTGGGCTCTTTTGGCAAAGGGATGATGGTGCCGGAGTTTGAAAAAGCGGCATTTGCGCTAAAAGATGGCGAGATGAGTAAAACTCCGGTAAAGACACAATTCGGATATCACGTAATCTACAAAGAAAGCAGCAAAAAGGCTGAGACTATGCCGTTTGAAAAGGTAAAAGATCTCATCAAAAATCAATTACTTCCAAGCAAAGTAAACAAAAAAATCGATGACAAGGCTAATGAGCTATTCGGCAAACTAAATATCGAATACGCAAAATAGTTTTAATTTTAAGGCGCTAGGCTATTAAATTTATATGCAAGTTCGCTGAAGCGGCAACTTGTAATGATAAATTTTAGCCCGCGCCTTTGTTTTATATGCGCTAAATTTTGTGAAATTTTAAGATCACTCTTATATCGTCGGATTGTTAAATTCTAAACTTATTCGCTTTGCCGATGCTAAATTTCGCGGAATTTTAAGTACAGCCGGTTTTTTACACATTA
>CAUSBF010000202.1:0-3417 GCA_963529595.1 uncultured Campylobacter sp. | reverse complement strand
GTTTCATTGACATTTTAGATGATAGAGCTTATCTTGCAAGCGATATCTTTCGCTTAGCGTTTTAAGGCGCATCGAAGACGCAGTAAAATTTTAAGCGGTTTTTCAGACGATTTGACAAAATTTTATAAGATAAGCCGAGTAAAGCGAACTTGATTTTTACCTGTCAAAATGAATTTCCCAAAGAGGCGGCGCAAATAGGCAAAGGCATTAAAATTTCGTTTGTCAAAATAGAATTTTGCAGATAGATAGCGGGTAAAGTAAATGAAATTTCGCCGCAAATGCAAAAACTGTCAACGTAAAAATTTTAAACTAGACAGCAGGACTCAGCAGATAACTCTGCTGCCGATATAAATTTTACAAGCCGGCAGCGTATAAAATGGGTAAAATCAGCATAATCTTGCCCGCTACGGCGGAATTGATCTTTACCTAAATTCCACGAGCCTGCCGGTGCAAAAAACGAGCAAAATTAACGCGATGCTTCTTTTGAAGCTTCTGCTGCTATACAATATCGTGCAAAGAGCCAGCCAAATAAACGCAATAGCCCGCTAAAGTAAAATTTTGATTTTGCTGGCCGAGATAGAATTTGGCGAGTTAAGATAAAATTCCATTTACCGAGGTAAAATTGCAAAAAAGAATTTTGCTCGTAGCTTTGCTTTTAAATTTTACCTTAACGGCCCATTGCTGGGTACACACTTTGCTGGATACACGCTAGCTGCGGGCTTCGAGCTGAATTTATCTTGACGCAGGCGCCTTGGCGGCGAGTAAAGATAAGATTGTGGTTTTAAATTTATGGAGATTTTAAATGAACAAATATGAATATTTTGCCGACGACGATGACGGGCACGACTTCGCAGGGACATCCGATCTAGCGGGCATAGAGCTTGCAAAAAGACGAGCTATGGAGGATCTGACGGATGAGGAGCTAGAGGATAAGCTTGCCGCGGATCTCGCTGTAAAACGAAACTACGCGGGCTCAGCGGGCGGTTACGACGATTTTACTAGCTTGGGATTCGAAAGTTCAGACTTCACAAGCACTCAAAACTATCTAAATTCCGAAAGCTGCGGAACAAAATTTAATAAAAGCAGCAAAGTAAAATTCAAAGGACGCGGCGACGCAAATCTTTCAGCCGCTCGCGGCAGCGATAATTCCAGCGAAGCGAACTACGGCGATTTTGCAGGTGCTAATTTTATCGGCAAGGCGGATTATGCGGCGTTTGTGGGTGCGAACTTTGCAGGCACGCAAAATCAAAATTACGCGGATATGGGCGCGCATGATTATGCAAGCCTTGCCGCAGGACGCGGTTACGGCAGTTTCGCGGGCGCACAAGACGAGCTACTACGTAACTACGATGCCGAGAAAAAAAAGGAGAAAAATCTCACGCTTTATCAGCTTTTAGTCGTTTATCTGCTGATCGGATTTGCATTTTTACTGACGGTGCCGGCGATTTACATCCGCAACGAAATTTATTACATCAGCCGCGACATCGCTGCGCTTCGCACCAAACACGAGGTTTTGCTTGAGGAAAATCGCGCGCTTAACAACGATATCGAATATCTGCGTTACAAAAATGAAATTTTAGATCCGCAAAGCGTGCAAGAAAATGGGCGCTGATGGGATTTTGCTCGCGGCGTTTGCGTTTTTTGCTGCACTAATGCTTGCCCTGCTGATCGCGCTCGTACTGCAAAACCGCCACATAAGCGATGCAAACTCCGCGCTTAGCGAGCTTTTAAGCGAAAGGCTCACAGCTCAAAGTGCGAGAGCGAGCGCCGAGCTTTTCAAGCTAAATCAAAGCCTAAACGATGGCTTTAACGATAAGCTCTATTATCTTAATAGATCTCTAGGCGAGGGCTTGCAGCGCCAAAATAGCGCGCTTAGCGAGAATTTAAGCTCGTTAGATCGCGGCTTTAAGGACATAGCGGAAAATCTAGCGCGAATGAGCGAGCAAAATAAAACTTCACTTCAGGTGCGTGACGAAATCGCAAAGCTAAACTCGATTTTAGGCAACGTCAAGCTGCGTGGCAACTTCGGCGAGTACCGATTAGAGAGAATTTTATCGATGATTTACGGGCAAAACGCCGCGTTTTACGAGCTGCAAAAGCATCTACCAAACGGCAGGATCGCAGACTGCGCGCTACATATCGCAAAAGAAAAAATTCTTTGCATCGACTCAAAATTTCCACTTCAAAGCTATGAAAAAATTATCGCCGCCTCCGCCTCAAACGACGCCGCAGCGCTTGCTAGTGCGGATAAGCAGCTCGCCGCAGATATGAAAAAGCATGCCGCAGATATCGCGGAGAAATACATCATACCGCCTCTTAGCACGGAGTTTGCGGTGCTATTTGTGCCCAGTGAGGCGGTTTTCGTCTATGTCTGCGAGAAGCTGCCGCAGGTACTTGAATACTGCGCGCAAATCGGCATTTTTGCGGCATCGCCCACGACGCTGCTGGCGCTTTTAAGTACGATCCGAATCTTTGTAAAAGACGAGGCGCTAGCGCAAAATATAAAATCGGTAAAAGATGAAATTTACGCGCTAAAATCGGACTTTGAGGCGCATGCTAAGTATGCGACGGCGCTTCAAACATACGCAGATAAGCTCGCTGCGCAAGCAGAGCTTTTAAACAAAAATGCAAAATCTCTAAAAGCCCGCTTTGAGCGTTTTAGCGAGCTGTAATGAGGCAAACCGTAGCACACAACGCGGCTTGGAGTGCTTTAGCAAGCTTATAACGCGGCGGAATTTCACAGGCAGGCGAGCGGCATTCAATTAAATTTACGCCTCGCCTATTTTGCAGATAAAATTTCCATTTGAGGCAGATAGACAGAATTTAAAACTCAGCTTAATGGATTTGTTACGCGAGCGAGCAGAATTCGAAGGCTGTCTGACGCGCATAAAATTTGATCGGCTAAATTTCATGGACGCGCGAGCTAATTCAATCCGCTCAAGCATTAAACGCACGCCCTCATCACGATGTGGCAAGATCAATCGCTACGCTTTTTGCCCAAGAAATTCTGCGCTGCTATACCGAAACAAAATTTGACGCCGCATTATTGCATGCGTAAATTTGCGGTCGTGGGTAAATTCTACATTACGGAGACAGATTCATGCTTCATGAGCGAAATTTCTTATTTTGTCGAAACTCTAAAAAGCGGCTTACAGGCACTATGAATTTCAAACAGCAGCGCTGCAAGCAGGATTAGCCGTTTGACGCTAAGAAATTTATGGGCATTGCACGGATAGAATTTCAGATTTTGACAAAATTTAAAAAACTATCTGCAAGCGCGCAAAATTAATCTACAATCCCAAAAGCTCGTAAATTTGTATTTTACGGCGACACAAAAACCTCGCGCATTAAAGCGTAGCCAAGATAAACATCGCGCTTGCTTTGGACGGTTGGTGCGAGCGTAAAGCAAAAACCGCA
>CAUSBF010000201.1:0-3443 GCA_963529595.1 uncultured Campylobacter sp. | reverse complement strand
GACGCGCGATGTAGTGCTCCACGTCCTTGCCGCTCGTCATCATCAGATCCGCGAGTTCGTCGATGATAACGACGATGTAAGGCAAAATTTCGCCCCCCTCGCGCATCATCTTTTCGTTGTAGTTGTCGATATTTTTCGTTCTGTTTTGCGCCATGAGCGAGTAGCGCTGCTCCATCTCCGAAACAAGATTGCTTAGTGCGATGATCGCCTGCTTAGGCTGCGTGATGACGGGCGTTAGCAGGTGCGGGATGTCGTTGTAGATGCTAAACTCGAGCATCTTCGGATCGATCATTATTAGGCGCAGGCTCTTGGGCGAGTTGCGATACAAAAGGCTAAGCAGCATGGCGTTGATGCCCACGCTCTTGCCGCTTCCGGTGGTGCCTGCGATGAGAAGGTGCGGCAGCTTCTTAAGATCGGTGACGAAAGGCTGCCCCACGATGTCCTTGCCAAGCACGATCGTAAGCGGACTGGAGGCGCTTTTAAACACGTCGCTTTCTAAAATTTCGCGCAGATAGATCGTATCGATATTTTGATTCGGAATCTCGATGCCTACGACGTCTTTGCCAGGAACCGGCGCCTGGATACGGATGGTCTGCGCCCGAAGAGCCATCGCGAGATCGTCTTGCAGCGTTAGAATTTTACTTACCTTGATGTGCGCGGCAGGGCGAAACTCAAATGTCGTAACGACCGGACCCGAGTAGGTCCGCACCACGTCGCCGTCAATCTTAAATTTACGCAGCTTATCGAGCAGGTCGTAAATTTTACGATCAATCTCGCTCTCGTCGATGCTACTTTTCTTTTTTGGCGGCAGGTTTAAAAAATCAAGCGGCGGCAGTTTAAAATCCTTGGGCTTAACCACCCTGCCCTTATCGAGCTGATCCAAAAGCCTTTTATTTTCGGCGACCTCGCTTAGGCGCTCGACCCTTTTTAGTCTGCTCGGCTTTCCCTTTTGCGGCATTTTAAGCTCGCGTTCAGCGGAAGCCTGCGGACCCTGTGCATCACTGAAATTATGCTCATTTTCAGGCTCGCGAGTATCGTTTAAATTTTGAAAATTTTGCCCACCTTCAAAACCCCGCCTGCTTGCACCTTGCTCCGCAAAATTACCCTGTTTTGCCGAATTGTCCTCTGCGCTCAAAGAGTTATCCAAAGCGTTAAAATTTTCCGCACCTCTCAAGCCCTGCGCAGACGAATACCTTGCAAGCCCGCCTCTTTGTGCTGCATCTGCGTCGCTAGCAAAATCGTCCCCAATTTCATCCTGCGAGCTTTCATCTCTTGAGCCAATAAAGCAATTTTTAATGATGTCAGTAAAACGATCTTCGAATATAAGTACTAGCGAAAGCACAAAAATCGTAATATTAAAAATCCACACGCCGACGCTTCCGATCATGCGCCTAAGTCCGTCCACTGCAAAGCTGCCGACTGCTCCGCCGCTAGCGCCAAAGAGACTCGACTGCACCATCAAAATGGTAAAAAACAGCAAAATCGCGCCGATACTAAACTCAAAAAATCTAAAGTCAAAACCGCGAAAATGCTTATAAGCTACGTATGCTAAGGCGAGCAAAAATAGCGGATAGATGTATGCAAAATAGCCGAATAGCTGGGTATTAAACGAGCGGATGGCGTTGCCTGCGCTGCCTACAAGCGCGGAATCGGGCGCAATAGTAGCAAGCCCAAAAAATATTATGATAGCCGATACGACGATAAAATATATTTCTTTAACTATGATTGATCCTTAAATTTAAAGCGGTATTTTAGCCACACGAAGGTTAAAATTTTATTTGAAGGATGAAATTTTAATGCTTTGATAAAATTCCGCGCCCTTGAAGGCACGGAATTAAAGGGGTTAGCTCTTGACGGCTTTGCCAAGATCCCACATAGGCATAAAGATACCAAGAGCCAAAAGAAGAACCATGCCCGCCATAAAAAATAGCATGATCGGCTCGACGTAGCTTGAGATATTATCGATGATATCATCAAATTTCTCTTTATAATAATCCGTGACGTTGCCAAGCATCTTATCGAGGTTACCAGCCTGCTCGCCCGCGCTGATCATCTGAATAAGCATACTCTCATAAAGCCCTGTATTGTTAAATGCCTCTGTTAGGCTCACGCCCTGCTGCACGGCGATTTTAACGGTAGAGAGCTTTTCTTTTAAAGTATGATTATCCACCATTAAAACAGATGTATCCAGCGCATCAGCGATAGGAATACCCGCTCGCACGAGCTCTGTAAAAATAAGCATAAATCGCGACATCGTAGAGAAAAATATGATCTTGCCGAATAGATAGACTTTTAAAATCGTCTTGTCAAAGCCCTTTTTGAACTCAGGATTATTACGATATGCCCATCTAAGAGCTATGATAGTGCCTATAATGCCTGCTAAAACAAAAATTCCATAATTATTAAGCGTGCTTTCGATGCCAAGTAGAATTCTAGTAGGTAGTGGCAAATCTGCGCCCAAATCCTCAAAAATCTCACGGAATTTCGGCACGACATACATCATCAAAACCGAAAACGCAATTGCCATAACGATCATAAGGATCATAGGATAACGCATCGCCTTTTTAAATTTACGCTGGTTTTCCCAAAGCTCTTGAAGCATAGCGGCAAGCTTGGCTAGAGACTCTGCCATATTACCGGTTGCTTCGCCCAGACTTACCATCGCAACGACGACATCACCGAGCTGTCCTCTAAATTTCTCCGTAGATTCGGTCAAGCTAAGACCTGCGTTAAGATCGTCGTTCATAGCACTAAAAATCTCTTTTAGCGTCTTATCCTCTGCCGCCCTTGCGACCTCCTTGATCGAGTCGTGGATTGAAATTCCCGCATTTGTCATAACCGAAAGCTGGCGAATCGACGCTACTAACGGCAGCGTTCTAACTCTTCCACTTCCACCTAGCATACGCGAAACCTGCGCCTTAAAATCGCCGCCCGTATTGGCTACGACCTGGGTTTCACCTCTTTTTACGATCGTCCCGCCTACGCGCTGCTTCATGAGGTTGTTTGCTTGCACTTTATCGCTGGCTTGCAAAAACATCTTCCTTCTTGCGCCCTTGGCGTTGTATTCAACTTCTAATTGCTTTTTCATTGTTTAGCCACCCTATAAATTTCTTCTATACTAGTTACTCCGCGCGCAGCACGTATAACACCATCTTCAAACATATCTATAAAACCCTCCTCCTTCGCCAAGGCCCTCATATCGTCCTTTGAGCCACCGTTAGCGATCAAGCTTTGCATTTTATCGGTAATAGGTAAAATTTCACTAATCATCTCACGCCCCATGTAGCCCGTTTGACCGCATTGATCACAACCCACAGCCTTAAAAAATGTGTATTTTTCAGGCAAGAATTCCTTCAGCTGATCAAGCATCGATTTAGGCAGATTTGTAGGCTGCTTGCAGTGCGGGCAAAGCTTTCGCACGAGACGCTGTGCCTCTACTGCAA
>CAUSBF010000200.1:0-3446 GCA_963529595.1 uncultured Campylobacter sp. | reverse complement strand
ATCGCACTCAATTCTTTTATTAAAAATTCTAATTTGTAAGCTATTTGCCAGCATACCTCTTACCATTGCCAAATCTTTAAAAATTGAACCAAAAAATACACATATGCAAAGTGCTAACTCACTTTTTCTAAGGGCATTATTAAAAAGGCTTTCTATGGGAAAAATACATCTAATAGCAAAGATCGATGCTAATATTAAGAAAAAAATTCTTATAGCCAATTCGCTTTTTAACAAATAGTCATTTTTTACAACTATCGGCTCTTTATCGCAATCTCTCATCAAATCCCCTACTCATATAAAAATTTCGCCACATTTTACCCTTTTATTCTTACGGTATATTTAAAATTTAAAAGTGCTTTACCATATCGAATTTCAAGGTCTTTTGCTACTCTAAATTTTAAAATTTTACTTCCCAGCGCAGCAAAATACAAGGCCTAAAAACAAATGCAAGACGCTATGTTAAAACGCCATAGCCGCTTAAACTATCTATTGGGCTAACTGCCAAATCATCTACTTGGCTACCAAGCGCCTACTCACACCTTCCGTATCTAGACATTAGTTCCGCTTTTTTGATATTAAAGCTCGCTTTTTGCGCATGTTCTTTAAGAGCTAGCTCCTTTTTTAAAGAGGCTATTAGGGAGTTTAAGACATCTATCTTTGAGCTTTCGTTACCGGCATTTAGACGCTTTTGCATAGTTAGGATATCTTTTGAAATTTTAGAGGAATTAGATAGGATTTTATCGTATTCGTCCTTTTTGGATAGAAAGAGTTTAAGATCTGCGATCTGCTTTTCGTATTCTAATTTAGCCTCCTCCTTTTTAGATAAGATCCTCTCTTTATTGATCTCTTTTTCTTTAATCTGTGCGGCGCGCTTGCCTCCGTCAAATAGGCTCATATGCACCGTAAGTCCCGCTCTATATCCATGTCTTTTGACATCCTTTCCGGCGCGGCTAAAATCGTCTCTATCGCTGCCGTAAAGATCGTATCTGCCGTAGAGCGAAACGGTAGGATAATAAAGCCTCTCCATGGATTTCATACTTAGCTCATTTGCGGCCAATTCATGATCAAATCCTTTAGCGATTACGCTATCTTCAAAGGGCACAAAGTCCGAGTTGATACTATTGGCTCCGCCTAGATCCGAAAGATAAAATACGTTTGGAATTTTAACCCCGGAAAGCGAGTAAATTTTATTTAAGGCGTTATTTGCGTTTAGTTCTAATTGAGATAGCTCATAACTCGTATCGGCTAATGCTATGGCTTGATCTGCTAGAGCTGTTTTACTTAGCTCTCCTGCGCCAGATAGTCTCTTTTCATAGATATAAAGCATCTCGTAGGCATCTTTTAGTCGCTCATAGATCTCTATTCTGTTTTTATATCCGAGCGCTTCGTCGTAAAGCTCCAGAAGCTTGATAGAGCCGTCCATATAGGCAGAGCATCTTTTAAGATCTGCTTGTTTGATATTCTCTTCGGCAGCTTCGATCGCTAACTCATCCGCGCCAAATTTAAATATATCTTGGCGCAGCACAAGCGAGACGGAATCTCCGTAGCCGCTTTGCGAGACTAGGCTATCGTCGCCAATCTGCACGGAGTTGTAGCGGGCGCCGTAGCGTTTGGCGTATTCGCTATTGGCATTGATACCAAGCTCGGGATAGCGTGAGGCCTTTTGATACTCAAGCTCGTTACGTGCGCTTTGCACATCCAGCCTGGTTAAATTTAAACTCGGAGAATTAGCTAAAGTATGCTCTAATAAGGCGTCGAAGGAGAAGGAGCTTGGGCTCGCTTTAAAATTTGAATCAAGCTCTCCGTCCAATCTTTTTTGATTTATATCTCGTATTTTTGATCTGTCGAGTCTATAAATTTTGGTAGGAGCTTTGGCTTCGGCTTTAGCTTTGGAACTTGAACCTTTAGAAGCGTCTTGCGAATTATCTTGCTTAGAACCTACCTCCGGGGTAGAGAGATATTTTTCTAAGGCGCTCTGAGTATTTTGCGCGGCTGCTTGGTTTTGAGTAGACGTTTTATTTGAGGCAGGTTTTGATGAAGCGGAGCTAAATTTATTCGCTGCGTTTAAGAAATCCGCACCGATAGTTAAAGCCAAGGTGATTAGAATAGGGGTAATCGCAAATTTATTCAAAGCAAGCTCTTTATAAATGAAATTTTAATGCATTTTATACGAAAGGGGATTAAAATTTTATAAAACGGATGAGGAAATTTTAAGTTTGCCGTCTTAAAATTTAAAGACCGAGGCACGCGGTGTATACGATCGACGATCCGAGGGCGGTGCTTTTGCACGAAAAGGCTTCCAAGCTTACAAAAGAAAAAAAGTGCGAAGCGGAATTCCGCCTCTATGACCTTATCGCGAAAATTTCTCCCGACGTGCTTGCCGAAGTGCACGAAGGTGAAAAAAAAGATCTGCCCGAACGTCGATTTTTATTCCGGCTTTGTGTATTCGATGCTCAATATCCCGCGTGAACTCTACACGCCCATTTTTGCGATTTCGCGCATTGCGGGCTGGAGCGCGCACCGCATCGAAGAGATCGTCGCAGGCGGCAGAATTTACCGGCCGGCGTACAAAAACGTGTGCGACGTGCGCGATTACGTTCCGATCGAAAAGCGCATAAAGTAGGCGCTTATGATCCGCCTCGACAAATTACTGTCTCACGGGGGCTTGGGTTCCCGCTCTTCCGTAAAAAAACTGCTCCGCTCGGGCGCCGTGACGGTAAACGGTAACAGCGTATCCGACGCATCGATCCGCATCGATGACGAGAACGATGTCGTCGCCGTACTGGGCAAAAGAATCGAAGTTCGCAAAGCCGTCTATCTCATGATGCATAAGCCTTCGGGATTCGTGTGTGCAAAGCGCGACGGGCTTTACGAAACGGTTTTCGATTTGCTAGGCGATCCATACCGCACGCCTTTTTTCGAAGAAAATCTGCATACGACCGGAAGGCTCGACTGCGATACCGAAGGTTTACTTATTCTGACGACCGATGGAGCGCTCACGCACCGCATCACTGCTCCGAAAAGCGAATGCGGAAAAACGTATGTTGTGCGCCTAGCAAAAAAGTTCGAAGCGAAGAAGGGGCGGCATACGTTTGTAAATGTGCGCAAGGCATGCACATGGAGCCTGAAGGAAGAGAAAAAGAAGCCGACTGCAAAAGCGCGGAGCTCGTGTGGCTCGGCAGCGGCGATGAAAAAGACGAATGTACGCTTACGATCTGTGAAGGAAAATTTCACGAAGTAAAGCGCATCTTTTCCGCGTTCGGAAACGAAGTCGTCTATCTGAAGCGCATCGCGATCGGCGCGCTTCGGCTGGACGAAAGCTTCGCGAAAGGCGATTGGCATGAACTTTCCGAAGACGAAATCGAACTGCTATACCGAATTTGAGAACTTGCGCGCGCGTTTCAGCACTGTACGCCCAATTGTTCTTTGAGTGCGGATTGTGCGAC
>CAUSBF010000199.1:0-3459 GCA_963529595.1 uncultured Campylobacter sp. | reverse complement strand
CGATTTTACGAGCTGTTTAAGAGATAAAATTTTCTCCATCAGCGCGGGCGTCAGGACATACATAACCGCCACCGTATCGCTTGCGTAAACCGAGAAATTTGCATTGAAATCCGCATTATCTAT
This sequence comes from uncultured Campylobacter sp., assembly GCA_963529595.1. Lineage (GTDB taxonomy): Bacteria > Campylobacterota > Campylobacteria > Campylobacterales > Campylobacteraceae > Campylobacter_B. The sequence continues at coordinate 3,336 of CAUSBF010000199.1, read as the reverse complement.
CGGGATTTTGCGGTCGCTCCATAGCCCGCGTGGCAGCCCCGAAGGCGGCAAATCTATGCCTGCGGGTGCTGCCGCGTCCGAAAAAACAAAAACGTCGGAGTGGATTTTTTTATTAAAATTTGCCATGAAAAAGGGTCCTTCGAAAAATGTGGCGTAATTATTTTTAAAAATAAATGGAATTCCCGTACCGATTTCTTTTTCCAGCCTTATATCGCAAAACATAAAATCTACTCCGCCTGCGTTCGCGCAAACCAGATCATCCGCGCGAAATCTATCAAATCCGTCAAATATCTCGCTTGCTCTTACCTCTTTTTCCTGAAAAAGCGCGCCCATTTTATACGAAAAGCCCAGGCTCTCGATATAAGGCTTGAGATAAAGCTCTTTGTAGCGCATCAAAAATCGCTCGGTTTTGCGCTCAAAAATCCACTCGTAAAATTCGTCCCGCATGGCGATTATTGCTAAAATAGACATGACCAAAAAAGATAAGCTTTCTATACCAAGATCGAGTTTGGGAAAATCAAGAAAGATGATTATCAATGCGAGCGCAAGCATCGGACCGAAAACCGCAAACGCTACGAGGTAACTTAAAATTTTCCAAAGCTTGCGACTTTTCTTAAGCCGTTTGCGCTGCTTTTCTAACTCTATGACGGTTTTAATATCCACGCCTAACCTCTATTTATTAAATTTAATGGCGCAACCTTGCGGCACAGCGTAAATCTACGCCCGATACGGCGCAATAGGCGCACGTTGTTTAGAGCCGCTAAATTTTATGGCTACTTGCGCGAGCCGCGCGCAGTAAAATTTGCCGCCAAGCTCAAGCGCAACATATAAAAATCTCGCGATCGGAAAGCTTATTATTTCAGCAGCTCGTTTGCATACGCTCGCACGCTCGCATCCACCGCTACAAGCGCGTCCGCATCCGTTACGCTAGGCGAGTTAAATTTCTCCGCGCACTTTAACACCACGCGCGCAATGTCGGTGAAGCGGCACCGCTGCTGCAAAAACGCATTTACGCCCGCTTCGTTTGCGGCGTTGATGACGACGCCGAGATCGGGGTTTGCTAGCAGTGCGTCTTTGAGGGTAAAAATTTGAAATTTCATCTCGTCGATCGGTTTAAATTCTATCGGTCGCAGGGCGCACAGATCTACGGGCGCGGTGATCTGCTCCCGTACGTCGCCGCTAAACATCGCGTGCGCGATGGCTAGGCGCATATCGGCCCTGCTAATGTGCGCCGTCGTGGAGCCGTCTGCAAATTCGACCAGCGCGTGGATCTGCGAGGTGCGCTCGATGAGCGCATCGATCTCGCGCGTGCCGTAGAGCCAAAACGCCTCGATCACCTCAAAGAGCTTATTCGCCATCGTGGCGCTGTCGATCGTGATCTTTGCGCCCATCTTCCAGTTGGGGTGCTTTAGGGCGTTTTGAGGCGTGAGCGAGCCCAGCTGCGTTAGCGGAACGTCGTAAAATGCGCCGCCGCTAGCCGTGATGATTAGGCGCGAAACAGGGATTTTGGCGTTGCTAAGTAAAAATTTCAGCCCGAAATGCTCGCTGTCGATTGGGTAAATTTTATCCGTTTGCAGAAATTTCCCGCCGACGACCAGGCTTTCTTTATTGGCGAGACACAGCCTCTTTCCGAGCTCTTGGGTTTTTAGGCTGGGCATCATGCCCGCAAAGCCTACGAGAGCGTTTACCACGGTCGTGCTTTTGCACTCTGCAAGCATCTGTAAAATTCCATCTGCGCCGCAAAATACGCGCTCGTGATCTACCTCGCTTTTCTGCTCCGCATCCGCGATGCAGACGAGACGAGGATGAAATTTTGCGATCTGTTCGTTTAAAAGCTTGATATTGCGTCCGCAGCTAAGCGCTTCGATCATACTGCCGCTGCGCGCGGCTACGTCTAGGGTGTTTGTGCCGATAGAGCCAGTGGAGCCTAAAACTACCATGAATAGACTATCGCCATCGCGATTGCGCCGAACATATAGCCGTCGATGCGGTCTAAGATCCCGCCGTGTCCGGGAAAGAGCGCGCCGCTATCTTTAAGACCCGCCGCGCGTTTTAGGTAGCTTTCAAACAGATCGCCGAATACGCCAAAAATTGCTATGATGATGGTTTTGCCTAAAATTTCAAGCGGCGGCATATTGGTAAAGATGCGCGCATAAATGAGGCTAACGATAAGCGCGAGCGCAAGACCACCTAGCACGCCCTCTACGGTTTTATTCGGCGAGCTAGCGCTTAGCGGAGTTTTGCCAAAGGCTCTACCGATAAAATATGCGCCGCTATCGCTAGCTACGATAATGAAGATCAGCCAAACGAAGTGAAAAACTTCCCCGAAATCATCATAAGCCGCCCACATAAAAAATATCGGCGCAACGGGATAGATAAAAGGAAGCGTGATCTTTAGGCTAGGGCCCTTGGTAAAGGCTACGACAGAGGCGACGCATAGGATCATCAGGATGCTAACTTTTAGCGCTGAGACGAAAGGCTCATCGGTCTGCGTAAATGGTAGCAGCGCAAAAAACGCGATCGCCAGCGCGAGCCACTTTTTGCTAGTTTCCTCCAGACCCCATAACTTGAGGCTTTCAAAAAACGCAAGCACAAGTATCAGCGCAAATACGGCGAAATTTAACCACCTAGCGTTTATGAGAATTAGAGCCAAAAATACGGCGAGTAAAATGCTTGCCGTGATTATTCTTTGCTTCATAGAATTTCCTTGGAATTTATTTTGAGCAATTATACTGCAAGCTCGCTTATTACGGCTTTAAAACGCTGATTGTTTTAAAATTTACGTAGTTTACGAAAGCACCTTCGTTGATTTTGACATTTTGACGTTTGGTGTAATCGACGAGATATTTTCCGCTGCCACTTGCGCTGAAGCTCACGCAAATTTTAGCGGCAAATTCGACCACCTCTTCGCTTAGACTTTGCTTATTTGTCTTTACGATGACGTGTGCGCTTGGAATATCCTTAAGATGAAACCAATAGTCGGATTTGGAGCTATTTTTTAGTAAAAGCTCATTGCCTTTTTCGTTTTTCCCGACGCTGATTTTAAAATCCCCGAGATAAAAGCTCGCTACATATTCGCTATTTTTTTCCTTGCTTTTTTGCCTAATTTGCGTGCGCTTAGGCATTAGAATTTCGATCTCGTGTGTATCCTGTGCGGCAAGGACGAGCGATTTTAAATTCTCGTAAAACGCGAGTTTCTCCTTTAAATTTTGCTCTTCGATATGGATATTAGCAGCCTTTTGGCGCATACGCTTTGCCTCGGAGTAAAGCTCGCCCAAAGCGGCACTTGCAGGCTTTTGCAGCTTAAATTCTACCGCCTCTGCGTCTCCTTTTTGC
>CAUSBF010000198.1:0-3467 GCA_963529595.1 uncultured Campylobacter sp. | reverse complement strand
GTATGGACCAGTTTTGCTTCGCGATCTGCGTAAAATTTATTGCGAGCACGATTAGCGCCCGTATGATCGCTAGTGCCGTGATGCGGCTAAATTTAAAGGAAAAGAATGAATATAGTTTTTATGGGAACGCCCAAATACGCGGCTAAAATTTTGCGCGCTCTTGCGGAGGCGAAATTTGAGATCGCGGCCGTCTTTACGCAGCCCGATAAGCCCGTCGGTAGGAAGCAAATTTTAACTCCTAGCGAGGTTAAAGTTTACGCGCAGCAACATCTGCCCGCAGTGCCGATCTTTCAGCCCGCGACACTCAAGGACGGGGCGGTCGCAGCGCAGATAAAAGAGCTAAAGCCTGATTTTATCGTGGTTGCCGCATACGGTAAAATTTTGCCGCAAGCCGTCCTTGATATCGCGCCTTGCATAAACCTGCACGCTTCGATCCTGCCTAAATACCGTGGCGCAAGTCCAATCCAAAGCGCGATCTTGGATGGTGAAAAGCAGACGGGCGTGACGGCGATGCTGATGGATGCTGGGCTTGACACGGGCGATATGCTTGATTTTGCCTACACGCCTTGCGAGGACAAAACGGCAGCGCAGCTGTTTGACGAGCTCGGGGATCTAGCGGGCGAGCTGATCGTGCGAGTGCTACGAAATTTTGCAAATTTAAAGCCGCTAAAGCAGGACGGCGCGCAGGCTACGCACTGCAAAAAAATAAGCAAATCAGACGGGCTTTTTGGCTTTGAGGAAAGCGCACGGCAAATTTATAATAAATTTCGTGCGCTAACGCCCTGGCCCGGGATATATCTATCTAGCGGGTTAAAAATTTTAGAACTAGAGCTTTTGCGCGAATCTTGCGAGCGCAAATTTCAGCGCGCAGGCGAAATTCTGCACGTCGACAAGCCCGGTTTTTGCGTTTCTTGCGGCGAGGGCGCGGTTAAGATCATAAAGGTGCAAGAGCCCGGCAAAAAGCCCGTGGACGCTAGTGCGTATCTAAACGGCAAGCGGCTAAAGATCGGTGATCTGCTATGCTAAGCGGGATTTTAAATTATCGCGTTTTGTGCCACGCTTTTGATGCTATGCTGGGATTTTATTTGCGCCGCGCTTTTGGCGTCGCGGCGAAATTCTACCTTGGGTATCGCTGCGATCGTGAAGTAAAATTTTGCCGCGCGGAATTTCGAAGCGAAGCTCCAAAACCAAGGCTTTATAAAATTTTAAAACCTCGCTTCTATACTTTAAAATTTTACGCTCACAGGAGCTTGAAATTTTGCCGCCTCGGTTGCAGACTTTGCGGCGTCGCACCGAACACGCACCATTTAAAATTCTATGATCGTGCCGCAGAATTTTTGCAAGATAAAGCTTTAAAATTTTATCGCAGTGCCGCTAGGAAAATCCGCGTTACCAAAAAATTTAGCAAGATCGCAAAATTTCATCGCATAAAATTTTGCTACGCCGTAAAATTTTATCGTGCTAAATTTTATCTTGTCTCAAAACTCTATCGCTACGCGGAATTTAAACGCTTGCAATATTTCAAGGCGAGCCATTCGTCTTACGCAAGGAGCGGGTTTTGCAGATAGAATTTGTAGAGCAAATGCCCTCTACGCAGGAGTTTTTAGTAGGCGCCGTGCGCGAAGGCAGGATAACGCCGTCTTTTGCGATAGCCGCAAATCGCCAAAGCGCCGGTATCGGCTCGCGGGGCAATGATTGGGAGGGCGCGAGCGGCAATCTCGCATTTTCGTTCTGTGTCGCGCAGAGCGATCTGCCCGCAGATGTGCCGCCTCAGTCGGCGAGCATATATTTTGCGATGATTATGCAGGAGCTTCTAGCATCGCTCGGTTCGCAGCTTTGGCTGAAATGGCCCAACGATTTTTATCTAGGCGAGCGTAAAATCGGCGGGACGATGACGAATAAGATCAAAAATACCCTCGTCTGCGGCATCGGCATGAACCTACTCGGTGCGCCCGAATATGCGGGAATTTTAGATATAAAAATCAGCGCAAAAGACGCTATAGAGGGCTTCTTTGCGCTATATGAAAATAAAATCTCGTGGAAGCAAATTTTTAGAAATTTTTCGTTACAATTCCAAAAATCGCAAAAATTTAGCGTTCATCTAGGCGGCGAAAAAATTTCGCTTGCGCAGGCTAAACTTTGCGAAGACGGATCGATCATAATAAACGAAGAAAGGGTTTATGCTTTAAGATGAGTGAAGTAATTACGATTGCCAATCAAAAAGGCGGCGTCGGAAAGACGACCACAGCGGTTAATCTTGCTGCGTCGCTAGCGATAAAGAAAAAGCGGGTTCTACTGATTGACGTAGACCCTCAGGCGAACGCTACGACCGGGCTTGGCTTTAACCGCAGCGACTTTGAATTTAACATTTATCACGTCCTAACGGGGCGTAAGAGCATGTCCGAAGTGATCCAAAAGACCGAACTTGAGTTTATGGATCTGGTGCCGTCAAACATCGGACTTGTAGGCATCGAGCGCGAAGTAAGCGAAGAGAAAGACTTCAAACTGATGCTAAAAAATAAAATTTCCGAGGTTAAGGACAGATATGATTTCATTATCATCGATTCGCCGCCGACGCTGGGTAGCATTACGGTAAATGCCTTGGTCGCAAGCGATAGCGTCATCATCCCGATTCAGTGCGAATTTTATGCACTTGAAGGCGTCGCGCTGATCCTAAATACCGTAAAAGTTGTCAAGCAAACGCTCAATAAAAATTTAAAAATTCGCGGATTTTTGCCTACAATGTACAGCTTGCAAAACAACCTCGCCAAAGAAACGGTCGCGAATTTACGCGAATATTTCGACGACAAGCTCTTTCGTATCGGCAAGAGTGATGATCTAGTCATCATTCCGCGCAATATTAAGCTAGCCGAAAGCCCAAGCTTTGGCAAGCCGGTGGTTTTATACGATATAAAATCCGCCGGCTCCATCGCCTATCAAGACCTCGCTAAATCCATAATGGAGCAAAAATGGGCAAGGTAAAAAGAGCACTCGGTCGCGGGCTCGGTGCGATTTTAGACGACGTAGAAAGCTCCTATAACAGGGAGCTAGAAAGTGGAAATGCAGATAGCTTAGTTATCGAAATTGATGTCGATAAAATCGAGCCAAATCCATATCAACCGCGTCAAAGCTTCGATGAGGAGGCACTTAGGCAGCTGAGCGAAAGCATCGCCCGTCACGGGCTTATTCAGCCTATCATCGTTATTCAAAAAGATGATTCTTACGTCCTTATCGCCGGCGAGCGGCGCCTAAGAGCAACGAAGCTTTTGGGCGAGAGTAAAATCAAAGCCGTAGTCGCGGACATAAAATCTCAAAATTTAAGGGAGCTTGCCCTCATCGAAAATATCCAGCGCGAGGATCTAAATCCTATCGAGCTTGCTAAGTCCTATAAGGAGCTCATCGGCGAATACAGGATTACGCAAGAGGAGTTAGCTGACATCATCAAAAAGTCCCGCACACAGATTACA
>CAUSBF010000197.1:0-3491 GCA_963529595.1 uncultured Campylobacter sp. | reverse complement strand
AGCAGGCGGGCTCGCGCGAGGCGTTTTTGCGCGTGGACGTGGACTACGTCTATGCAGCGGCGAAGTGGGGCAAAGCAGCGGGCGTGCGGCGTGCAAATATACGAGCCGCGAGAATTTTTATAAATCGCGAGTAAAATTTCAGCGCAAGAGCAGGATTAAATTTAAAACTAAAGTTTTAGGCAATGTGGATAAAATTTTATAAATTGATCTGCTTAAATTAAATTTTAAATTTAATAGAATTTATAGTAAAATTTCTCACTTGAAATTTTAAGCGTGGAATTTTGCGTACCATGTTGTTGCAAAATTTTTGTTATAAAACCCTATGCTAAAATTTTAGGACTAAATTTGCGGTGTATTTAGTTTAGCCGCGAATAAAGCTTCCTAGGGCTTCAAGCTCGCATGCGGTTATGGCAACTTTAAGCCCCGAAACGATCGTAAGTTTTGCAAGTTTTATAAATCCGCGATATTAAATCCTAAAAATTATGAGCTACTTAGGAGGCGAAAACGTCTATTTTTTCGCTTCTTTCGGCGCAGTCGGCGGATCAAGCTGCATGATCTTATCGCCTAGGCGCTGAAAATTTGCAAGGCTTTTTAAGTGGAAATACGCTAGCTCCAGATATCCGCGGCGCGCGAAATCCGCAAGTTTTTTATCGCTTAGTTTCAAAAGCTTTTCGCGATCTACGACCGAAAAGCCGTTTAGCAGGGACGATTCCTTGCCGCTAGAGTTGATACCGAGCTCCTTGGCCTCTAAAATCCCCGCCTTTTGAAATTCCGCCGCGGCAACGCGCGTGCGCATATCTAAATCGGCGTAATTTTTCATCACCTCTTTTAAATTTTGTAAAAACGGCGTCGGCTTGCCGTCTTTAAAAAGCGCCTCACCGTCGCCTTTGATCTGCTGTGCGTCTTTGTCGAAGCAGATCGCCGTCTGCTCGCCGATCTGGGCTAGGAAAAACGGATAATTCTGCACCGAAGAAGGCACCGTTCCTTTATAATCCTTATCGATTAGAACGTTTTTGGTGCGCCCTAGCAGCGCCACCATTTTGGGTTCTTTTTCAATGGTAAATACGATAACGAGGTTGTCCGCGCAAAACGGGATCTCCGGCGCGATCACCGGTACGAAAGGCGCGGTGGGAAATGCGTCTGCGTGATATTTCAAATCCGCGTGTTTAACGCTATCTAATACGACTGGAGTCATGTTGATCCTTTAAAAAATTTTAGCAATTATATAAAAAAGAATATTAAAATTCTAAAGGGTTTTAAAATTTCAGCTGTTTTTACTTGTGTAAATTTAGACATTTGAAATTTTAAATTTGATAGAATCACCGTTAAATTTAAGGAGCGAAAGTGGGCTTGGATGAGCTTTTAGCGCTCGCGACGAACGCCGCAAAAAAGGCAAACGCCGCGATAATGCAAAACTACGATAAATTTGATATCTTTGTCAAGGCGGACAAATCACCGCTTACAAATGCCGATCTCGCGGCAAACGATGTGATAATGCGCACTCTGGAGCCTAGCGGCATCGCAATCTGCTCGGAAGAGTGCGTGCTGGATAGCAAGCGGCGTATGAGCGAGGAGAGATTTTGGCTGATAGATCCGCTGGACGGCACGAAGGAATTTATCGCGCGCAACGGCGAATTTTGCGTCTGTATCGCACTGATCGAGCGTGGGCGCCCAATTTTAGCAGTGATCAGCATACCAATAAGCGGCGATATATATAGCTCAAACGGCGGCGGAGTTTATAAAAACGGTATACTGCTCGCTCGCCCAACTAGTGCGCCGCAAATCTTCATGCAAGGGCACTATAGCAGATCCGCAAAATACGTGCAATTTGCGCAGAAATTTGGAATGCAACTAATGTGCAAAGGCTCTGCGATAAAATTTTGCATCTTAGCCGAGGGGGACGCGAGCGCGTATGCGAGATTTAGCGACTGCTCGCTTTGGGACATCGCCGCGGGAGATTTTTTGCTGCATCAAAGCGGCGGAGCGGTAGTAGATCTAAAGACGATGAAGGCGCCTCTTTATAACGGAAAAAGCCTGATAAATAACCATTATTTGGCGGTCGGCGCGAATGCGGTGAAATTTTTACCTGAAATGTTGGAGTTCGCAAAGAATTTTTAAGCTAAATTTATAGTAAACGTCCTATAATATAAGTCCAAAAATTTTTTATCAAAGGATAAAAACATGAAGGGCTTTACTATGATCGAATTAATTTTCGTGATCGTGATTTTAGGTGTTTTGGCGGCAATTGCCATTCCAAAACTAGCAGCTACACGCGATGATGCGGAGGTGGTGAGGACAGCGCATAACGTAGCTACGTCACTCAACGATTTAATGGGTTACTATACGGCACAAGGTGAATATAACCAGGATTTTTCACAAATGATGAATGTGCCAAATCCTATAAAGGTTAAAGGTCATATCTGCGCTACATACACATATGATAACAAGGAGCAAGTGACTTTAACCAAAAGCAGAGATGGCTTATGTGATCGGGTATGGAGTATGCCGGGACTAAAAACTATAAATAGTATTTATAGCTCGGATGCGTTACTAATCGTCCAATAATTCTTATCGGGTGCGAGCTAACATCGCACCTTTTTATTCAAAAATCCAAGAAAAATTCCAATCATCCAAATAATTGCGAAAAATATAAAGATAAAGCTCCAAAATTGCGCTAGATCCACGCTTTTGCTTGCTGGAAACAGATACCAACCTCCGCTATAAAGCACCGTTAGCTTAGCTTGCAGCCCCTCTAGCATTGCATCAGTCGGCACCGCCGGTACGTCGAACGCGCAGCTGTTAAACGGTTTAAAAATTGGCACCACACTTAAATCAAAATTTAAAAATCTCACCGCTCCTCCGCAGCCGCTCATCCCGCTCATATCTCCGCTTCCTCGCAGTACCGTGTGAATTTTAGCTAAATTTAGCGACGAGGCAAATCCTAGCGCCGCGCCGTAAAACCACATCGCATATCCGCAGATCGCGCCGTAAACGTCCTTGCCGCAAACCACTAAAATCACCGCTCCTAGCGCCACAGCGCAAAGTGCGAATCTCACGTGAATACTAAAGCTTTCCGGATAGATAAAAAGGAATTTTTGCAAGAAAAAATATGAAAATGCCAGCCAAAAAATCGCCCAAATAGCGCAAAAGGCGAGAAATCTTTTAGAGTATTTGTTTTGAAATTTTAAAATCATAAAAATCCTTTCCGTGCATAATTTTATAATAAATTGCAGATATTTTTGCTAAAATCCCAGCTTTTATAGCAAAAATTTCAAGCAAAGGGTAAAATTTTGAAGGATTTTTTACGCAGATTAGAAAGAGCTTTTGATGCGTTCGCAAATATCTTAGGCGTATTGAGTATCGTATTTTTGGCGCTTTTAGTTATAGTCGTTTTTTACAATGTTGTGGCGCGCTATCTTTTTCCTGCCGCAAATTCCGTCGCTATGCAAGAACTTAAGTGGTGGCTATATTCGGCGATGTTTTTATTTGGT
>CAUSBF010000196.1:0-3540 GCA_963529595.1 uncultured Campylobacter sp. | reverse complement strand
CCTGAGACTCGCCTGCGAATGCCTTCATTAAATTTACCTGCGTCAGATCCTCGGTGATACATTTCATCGGCTCGCCACAGCAGCTAAGCGCACCGCCGCCTACTTTTTGCACCTCGACCTCCGCGCCGCATTTGTCGCATCTATAAGTTTCGTACTGTCTCATTTTAATTCCCTATCAGAATTTTTAGGGAATGATACCACGGCTACTATTAAATTTTACTTAATAAATTTTATTCTTCTCAATAAATTTATGTTTTTGAGAAAATTTTGGCACGAAATTTTCGTCCGAAAAATTTAAACTCAAGCTTTTTACAAAGCAAATGAAATTTCAAGCAAAAGCGCTAACGCTCGATCGTCTAAAAATATGAAATTTAGTTATTTGACTCATTTAGTCTACGATTTTCAAGGCTAGTCACATCATTGGAAATTTTTTAAAATTTAAAATTATCTCAAAAATAACTTGCTAATTTTGCCGCGCAGTCTTGTTTACGAATATATGACAATGCTCGGCAAAAAGTAGCTTTAAATGCGCCAACGAGCCGCCCGATTGTAATTATGAAGCGTTAAAAGCGTAATTAAGGGCGTTGTAACATTACCATTTTGCCGCTATGATCGGTAATATCTGAGAATTTATGAATGTTAAATTCTAAGCCGCAAATCGAGCAAGGAGGGAATTTATCGACTTCCTTCTCGCCTAAAAGCGAACAAATTCCGCCTATTGCCGGATTATGTCCAACGATAAATACGCATTCCGCGCTAGCTGCGTTAAAATTTTGCATAACATCAGTGCTAGAAATTTCTACATTGTTGCAAGATATAGCATTATTTTCGCCAATGCTAGCGGGAATTTTAGTGCTCTTAAAAGCAGAATTTTCAGTGTTTGCGTCGCGATGTTTTTCGCTACTCAGACCAACCACATTGTATTTTTCCACATTCACACCGAACCCAAAAAGTCGTATATCATCCAAGCCGCGAACAAACTTTGCCAAATCCCATAAGCTTGCATCATATAACTCTCGCAATGACGCTACCCTTTTTGTCGCATCCAGTGCATTAGCGATAATTTCCGCCGTATGGAGTGCGCGTATAGCCGAGCTTGTAATAATCAAATCAGGCGCAAGTCCCAAGCTACGCAGCTTTTCTCCAAGTTTATTTGCACAAAGTTCGCCCACTTGGCTTAATGCCCGCTCAAAATCACTTTTGCCGCCGCTTTGCGCCTCGGCATGTCTTATAAAATATATCCGTTTCATCTGCATCCTTTCACAAAATTTTATGTAAAATTTAGCGTTAAATTCTACAAAATTCTAAATTTTTTCTGGATCATTCCAAAGCCATAACCGACCACAAATCCCGCTATGTGCGCATACCACGCCACATTTATGCCCATTAGCATCGGTGCAAAGCTCATTATCAAAATCGCGATAAAAATCCCGCCCGCATTGCGTTCATCAAAATAAGCAATCACGCCTAAAAGCACACAAATAGCGCCACTAGCGCCTACGATATTGACGATTTCTCCCATGCTCATGGCATAACGGATATAAATCAGACATAAAGCGCCGCTCAGCAGCCCGCCTGCGATGTAAAGTAGCGTAAATTTTATCCCACCGAACGCTCGCTCTAAAATCCCGCCGAATTGATACAAAACCGCCATATTCATCGCTAGATGCATCACTCCGCCGTGCATAAAAAATGAACTTAGTAATTGCCACGGCATCCCTTCGAAAAAATATGGATTGAGCCCGAAAAATAGGTAAGACTTAAAGCCGAAAAAATATTCCAATGCGAATGAAATCACGAAAAATAGGATATTCGCTGCGATGATCGCGAGAGTAAATTTGCCTGTTTGCATGAAGCTCCTTAAATTTTTCACGCATAGTAGCGAAATTTTGATTAAATTAAAGGCGTCGTGTAATTTTATAGGTTCGAGATAAAATTATGGATAAGTGCTAACATTAAAATTCGCTAATAGTTTTAATTGCAAGCGCCTTATCAAAATAGCTGCGTTAAAGTTAAAATTTAGATATAGCGGCTTTAAAGTAAAATTTTCATGATAAAATTTAGACCGTAAATCTTTTTTGAAAGTTTTACGTAATTTATAAAGTTTATCTGATATCAATTAAAAAACAAGCACGCTTTAAAATTAATGACGATAAAATTTCAGTTATATGAAGCTATTTTGTAGAATTTTATGTAAAATTATAAGTATAATTTCACCAAGAATAACAAAAATTTGAGTTCAAAATAAATTTTAGAGTAAATATTTTAAATGCTTGTTATATATAATTACGCGTTAAAAATGCTAATTTGACTTGCCATAACAGCATCAAAATGAGTTTTTATTCATAAGTTTTTGCTGCAGGAGTTTAAAAACCATAAAATTCTAAAATTTGATTAGAATTTTAGGAATTTAATAAGTTCTGCAAAGCTAGGTTACAGCCACAATTCCAAGCGATTTATCTGCAAAATTTTACTTAAAATTTTAGATCATAAATCAAACCGCCGCGAATTTTTAAAAGGTCCAACGAAATTTCATAAAATCTAATAAATTCCAAAAGTTATAAGAAATTTTTCAAAAAATACGGCGAAAGAATTTTAAAAATTCTAGTTATTTACTCGTCCGTATCCTGCGAAGCGGTTCGATGCTAGGCAGCTTATGCGGTCTTTTCCGCAACGCACGATATAGCTATTTTCCATCTTTTGCCCCGCCACATGGACGTTTTTCTTATTTAAATTTACGAAGTCCGCTTGATTTCTACCACGAGTATTGTGGACAAATTTCACGCGACCATCGGCATATATCTCGCGCACGATACCGATATGGCTGATTTCGTTATTGACCTTGCCTTTATTAGAACGCAAAGTGTTTTGAAAAAACACCAAATCCCCCACTCGCGGCGTATTGCTGAGTAAATTTTTACGGCTGTAATAATTATATATTGCTTGGGATTTGCGTCCGTTTGTGAAGTATTTCGGCAGATCTTTTGAGTTAAAAAATAGATCATCGTATTTATCATTTAGCACGGTGATAAATCCGCTGCAGTCCCCTCCCGCGCGAGTGCCGGTGTAATCGTCCACAGATGCGATTAGCGGGCGGTTAAACTCGCTTCCTGGCACCGAAGTTCTTCCTTCTTCATGATCGTTTAAGACATACGCTTGCTGACTGCCGGCAGACGGGGCTTTTGAGGAGCAACCGACCAGCAAAAACGCACCCAAAGCGCAAATAATTAGTTGTTTCATATAAAGATCCTTATAAAATTATATAACGATTAAATTTGGGCGTAATTTTAGCGCTCAGTGGTAACAAAATGGTAACTTTAAAGCTAAATTCTGTATAATCGCCGAAATTTTACACGGAGAAATCATGCATTATCTACGAATTAACGGGGGCAAAAAACTAAGCGGCAGCGTCAAAATAAGCGGCGCAAAAAACGCCGCATTGCCGCTCATAGCCCTATCTATCCTTTCAAAAAACGAAGTCGTAATTAAAAATTTACCCGCGGTCTCCGATATCCACACGCTAATTCAGCTACTTTCAAA
>CAUSBF010000195.1:0-3540 GCA_963529595.1 uncultured Campylobacter sp. | reverse complement strand
CTATGTGCCATTTGCTGCGGCAAGTGGCGCGGTGGTGATCGACAACACGAGCCACTTTCGCATGCAAGAAAATGTCCCGCTCGTAGTGCCCGAGTGCAATCCGCAGGATATAAAGCTGTGGGAAGAGACAGGTATCATCTCCAATCCGAACTGCTCGACAATCCAGATGGTTCAAATTCTTAAGCCGCTTGATGATGCATTTGAAATAGAGCGCGTGGACGTAAGCACCTACCAAGCCGCCAGCGGCGCAGGCAAAGAGGGCATGGAGGAGCTTGTGTTTCAGCTGCAAAAATTCTTTGAATTTAAACTTGACGAGTGCAAACCTAAAGTTTTCGCGCACCAGCTAGCATTTAACGTCATCCCGCACATCGACGTCTTTTTGGATAACGACTACACCAAAGAAGAGATGAAGATGGTGAACGAAACGCAGAAAATTTTGCATAAAAACTTCGCCGTTTCGGCTACCTGCGTGCGCGTGCCGGTGCTACGCAGCCACAGCGAGGCGATCACGATAAAATTTAAAAAGGATTTTGAGATTAGTCGCGTGCGCGAAATTTTAAGAAACGCGCCTAGCATCGTGCTTGTAGACGATCCGAACAAAAACGAATACCCGATGCCGCTGCTTTCGAGCGACACGAACGAAACCTACGTCGGCAGGCTTCGCAGGGACAATTTCGACGATAAAATTCTGCATCTTTGGTGCAGCGCCGATCAGATCCGCGTAGGAGCGGCGACAAACGCCGTGCGCATCGCGCTTCGTTGGATCGATATGCAGCAAGACAAGTAGGATAAATTTAGCGAAGCTGCCGCTTTGCGCGCGGATACGGTCGCGTGCGTGATTTCGGCGCCGAGGCCGCGCGAATAAATTTGCAAATCAACTTAGTTAAAATTTAACGCCGCGAGCTGAAATTTTGCGCCTTTAACCTGGCGCAAAATTTTAAAGACTCAAATAGGCGCGATTAAATGGGGTAAATTTATGCGATTGCAAACGAGCGTAAATTTAAACGAACGCTTCGGCATGGAGCGGCTTTTAAATTTATACGTCCGTTTGCGGAGCGGCTAATCTCAGATTAAAATTTAAGGAAGAAATGAAAACTCTATTTGAAAAATTTTTACTTTGCAGCAAATTTTTAACCCTCCTGCCAGTGCTTTTTTGCATCGCGGCAGGCGCGGCGATATTTGTGATGGCAAGCTACGAAATCTGTTCGGCGCTCTATAAAATCGTAGAATTTTTTCTAGCTCCGCAGAGAGAGGGAGCGCTTTACATTGATATTTTAAGCGAGATAATAACGGCGATCGATCTGTATCTAGTCGCTATAGTGCTGCTAATCTTCGTATTTGGAATTTACGAGCTGTTTATCGACGAGTTTGTGGATCTAAATTTACAAGTTTTAAAGATCACCTCGCTAGATGAGCTGAAGCACAAACTCGGCAGCGTCATCATAATGGTGCTTGTAGTGGATTTTTTCATTATAATTTTGCACACCGATTTTACTACCCCTTTGGATATGCTTTTACTCGCAGGAGCTATCTTTGCGGTTTGTTTGGCTTTGTATATTTTGAGTAAATTTAAAGGATAAAAATGGTTTTCATCGACGCATGCTTCGGCAAAGAGACCCCATACACTCCCATTTGGATGATGCGCCAGGCGGGGCGCTACCTGCCGCAATATATGGCGGTGCGCGAGAGGGCGGGCGATTTTTTGAGCCTGTGCCGCGACTACCGCGCCGCGAGCGAGGTAACGATCCAGCCCGTGGAGATTTTGGGCGTCGATGCGGCGATACTTTTTAGCGATATTTTGGTAGTGCCGATGCAGATGGGGATGGATCTGCGCTTCGAAGCGGGCGAAGGACCGAAATTTAGCGATCCGATCCGCTCCCAGGGCGATTTGGCGCGCCTAGATCCGCAAAAGGCCGCGGCGGAGCTCGGATACGTTTATGATACGATCTCGCTTACTCGCTCGCGCCTTGCCGCGGATAAAGCTCTTATCGGCTTTTGCGGCGCGCCGTGGACGATCGCTACCTATATGATCGAGGGCGGCAGCAGCAAAAATTACGCCGTTTGCAAAAGGATGCTCTACGAAAATCCGCAGCTTCTGCATGAAATTTTGCGCCTCGTTACGGAGGCGACGAAGCTTTATCTGGCACGCCAGATCGGCTCGGGCGTCGATGCGGTGCAGATCTTCGACAGCTGGGCGGGCGCGCTGGAGCCGAGCGTGTACGAGGAGTTCGGCTGGCGATACATCTTGGAAATCACGGAATTTTTAAAGGCGAAATTCCCGCATATCCCGCTCATCATCTTCGCCAAGGGCACAGGCACACAGATGTCGCGGCTGAGCCGTATCGCGGCGCGGCGAGGTAAGGCGAGCTTTGACGTATGGGGCGTGGATTGGAGCACTCCGATTGAGCTTGCGCGCGAGCAGCTCGGGGACAAATTTACGCTTCAGGGCAACCTGGAGCCGATGCGGCTATACGATCGCGGCGCGATAGAATCGGGCGTGCGCGAGATTTTAGCGTCGATGAAGGGTGCTTCGCATATCTTTAATCTAGGCCATGGAATTTTGCCCGATGTGAGCGTGCAAAACGCCAAATATCTAGTGGATCTGGTGCACGAGCTAAGCGCGCGCTAAAACCAGACTTTGCGAGAGCCTGTTTGCAGCGCGCCACTGTGAAATTTCATATAGCCGTAGTTTAAAATTTTGCTCGCTTGTGTCGCCTGCTTTGCTTCTGCGCGATTTTTTCGCTGCCCATAAATTTTAAATTTTGCACCGTTTTCACGCCGCTAAAACAGCTCACGAAACGCAAAACTCTAAATTTTAAAATTCTGCGCCGTTTTGGCGCGGCGGTATCGCTAAATTTTAAAATTTAGCCGAAATTTGAAATTTTATGTTGCTTTTACATCGAGCGAGGCTTAAAATTTTACGCGCTATGTATGCGGCGGCGTAAAAATACCGCAAGCTTGCGAGTTTAAATTTATGGCTCGCGTGCTAAATTTAAGGATAAATTCAAAGCTCTAAGTTTAAAATTTCGCCATAGCGGGGTTGGCGCGCGGAAATGAAATTTCGCATAAAAACGGCGCTAAATTTCGGCACGCGAAAACAAAATTTAAAGCGCAATTCAAAGCAAATTCTGCGCGCAAGCAAACCCCGCAAATCAAACCATGGAGCAAAAATGAGATATATTTTCGGGCCCGTGACCTCGCGCAGGTTCGGGCGCAGCCTCGGCATCGATCTGAGCCCGCAGCGCAAGCAGTGTAACTTCAACTGCGTCTATTGCGAACTAGGCGCGGGCAAGCCGGTAAGCGCGATGAGCGAGCCCTGTGAGATCGGCCCGGTCATCGCCGAGCTGAAAACCGCGCTGCAAAGCCACACGGGCATTGACGTCATCACGATCACGGCAAACGGCGAGCCCACGCTGCATCCGCGCTTTGCAGAGCTCGTGAGCGCACTAAAAGCGCTGAACCTGCCGCAGAAGCTACTCGTTTTATCAAACGGCTCACTCGTGCGCGAAAACAGCGCGGCGTTAGCGAAGCTTGATATTT
>CAUSBF010000194.1:0-3555 GCA_963529595.1 uncultured Campylobacter sp. | reverse complement strand
GAGCTTGGAAATTTAATCCTGCTTGCGCGCTGTGCGTGTTTGGCTGCGCAAAAGAGGCTGGAAAGCCGCGGCGCGCATACCAGAGAGGACTATCCGAAGCGCGACGATAAAAATTTCTTAAAGCACAGTATCGTGACGATGAACGACGCAGGCGAGCTAAGTTTGGGCTACAAAGAGGTCGTCGTTACGGAATTCTCTCTTGACGGAAGGAAACCTCAATGAAATTTATCATAGATCGCTTCGATGGAAGCAAAAATTATAAGCAAGCCTACGAGCTTAGTTTGGAGCAGATCAAAGGAAAGACCCTGCTTGGAGTTTTGCAATTTATTAAGCAAAATTTAGACATCACTTTAAATTTTACCGCAGCGTGCCGTATGGCGATATGCGGAGCTTGTGCCGTAAGGGTAAACGGACACTCATATCTTGCCTGCGATACCAAGATGGAGGCTCTGCTTGCAGAGTATGAAAACCCTGATAGCTTTACGATCTCTCCTTTAAATAATTTTCGAGTGATCTCGGATCTAGTAGTGGATTGGGAACCTAGTATCGAAAATTTAAGAAAGATTAAACCTACTATTACTCCTAAGAAAGAATTTAGCGCCGAAAAGGGCTGTAAACAAAGCCCTGAGCAGATGGAGCGAATTAAAAAGCAGTGGGATTGTATCCTTTGCGGATGTTGCGCTAGCGAATGCAATAAGCTTGGAGCGGATGCAAGCGATTATATGCAGCCCTTTGTTTTCACGCACGCTAACCGTGCCGCGTTTGATTCAAGAAGCAAGGACGCTATGCCTCATCTAAAGCCTGCGGTGCTAAACGGATTATGGCTATGCGTGCACTGCCAAGAGTGCGCCGATCGCTGCCCTAAAGGCATAAGCGCCCAAAGCGATATCACCGCACTTCGCGCCTTAGCGATGAAAAAGGGCTTAACCGCAGGAAGCGGTCCTGGTCATGCCGAGGCGTTCCTGCTAGATATCGTAGAGGGAAGCGGAAGGCTAAACGAGATCAAGCTTGCTTTAAGAAGCGAAGGCGTATTTGCAAATATGGGCAAGATGGACGTAGCGGCAAATTTAATGGCTGCTGGTAAGATGAATCCTCTTCATGCTTTCGGCGGCGAGGAGATCGAGGGACATGCGCAGCTCGTTAAGATGATAGAGGCCGCACGCAAAGCTCAAGCTAGCGGCGAGATAGAATAAGGAGGAGAGGATGAATAACGAATTTGCATTTTTCCCGGGTTGCGTTTTAAGTCAAGCCGCAAAGGAATCTAAAATTTCACTTGAAGCGATCGCTCCGGTGTTGGGTATTAAACTTCACGAGATAAAAGGTTGGAGCTGCTGTGGGGCTAGTCAAGCTCAATGCGTAGATCCTATGGCGAGCTTAGTAGCCAATGCCAGAAACATCGCGCTAGCCGAGGGTATGAATATGCCTCTGCTAACTACCTGCTCCACCTGTATGCTAACTCTAACTAAGGCTAAACTTACTTTAGATAAGGGAGCCAAAAGCTATATCAATACCTTTTTAAAAGAGGGCGGTATGCAGTATCAAGGAAGCACTGAGATAACAAGCCTGCTTTGGGTGCTATATCAAAATTTAGACACTCTAAAAGCTAAGGTCACGAGACCGCTAACAAATTTAAAAGTAGCGCTATTTTACGGCTGCCACTCATTAAGACCGGAGCGCGAGCTTAAGAAAGAAAGCTCAACCAATCCAAAAAGCTTTGAAGCGGTAGTTAGCGCTCTTGGTGCTCAGATAGTGCCTTTTGAAAAACGCCTTGATTGTTGCGGCTTCCACGCTAGCTATCCTGCGGTAAAATCGGTATCTAAAATGTCAAGCGAGATCGTAAATGACGCTGCCGAGCACGGAGCGGACGTCGTAGTTACCCCTTGTCCGCTATGTCAGATGCAGCTAGATATCTATCAGGAGCGATACCAAGAAGCGATGAACTCCAAGGCAAGAAAGCCGATCATCCACCTATCTCAGCTGGTAGGACTTGCTCTTGGGCTAAGCAACGAACAGCTTGGACTAAACATCAATATCCAAGATGCAACGAGACTGGTAAGCTAGTTTTTGAGAAATTTTTAGAATTTTCTAAAATTTAACGGATGATTTTACAAAAATACTTCGCTGCGGCGCACACATAGTGCGCCTTGTGAGTATTTCACAAAATCATCCAACCTGCGCCTGCTTTATCTTGAACTACTTTTTGCCGCTATAAAATTCTTGGATAAAATTTCACTGCTTCATAAATTTAACGCTTCATAAAATTTAATGCTTTCTCTGTCGTAATTTAACGTTTCGCCCGCTGCGCTAAATTTTAATCCGCCTTTTATTTTTAAATTTAAAACCTGCTAGACGATGAATAAATATAAAATTTTAATTAAATCTAACGAAATTTAAGGTGCATAAATTCTAAATTTTGATAGAATGCCATTTAAAAATATCCTAAATTTCAGGAGGACATTATGGTTGATTTGGCTCAAATTTCGGCTAGACTTGATGCCGTTGAGCGTTTGCCGCGAATAAAAGCGGAGGAAAGCATACAAGAAAGGCTTAAAAGCAAGGGTTTTTCGCGCCGCGATTTTATGAAATGGAGCGGAGCGATGACCGCGATGCTAGGGCTTCCGGTCGCATTTGCGCCGAGCGTGGCGCGAGCGGCGGAGCTTGCGGATCGCTTGCCTGTGATCTGGCTTCATATGGCGGAGTGCACGGGCTGTAGCGAGAGCTTGCTTCGCACCGATACGCCTACGATCGACAGCCTCATATTCGATTACATCAGCCTCGAATACCACGAGACGATAATGGCTGCCGCAGGCTGGCAAGCCGAGGAAAATTTAGAGGGCGCGATCGAAAAATACAAGGGGCGCTATATCTTGATGGTAGAGGGCGGAATTCCAAGCGGCGAGAATGAATTTTTCCTAACCGTGGGTCCTGAGGGCAAGAGCGGAGCTCAGCACTGCAAACACGCAGCCGAAGGCGCTGCGGCGATATTTGCGATCGGCACCTGTTCGAGCTTCGGCGGTATCCAAGCCGCAGCTCCGAATCCGACCGGCGCCGTAGGTTTGGACAAAATCATAAATAAGCCCGTCATCAACGTCCCGGGCTGTCCGCCTAGCGAAAAAAATATCGTCGGCAACGTGCTAAATTTCATCCTTTTCGGCACGCTTCCAAGCCTTGATGTTTACAACCGACCGAAATGGGCTTACGGGCTGCGAATACATGATCTGTGCGAGCGTCGCGGGCATTTCGACGCGGGCGAGTTTGTAGAAAGCTTCGGAGATGCGGGCGCAAAGGACGGATATTGCCTTTATAAAGTAGGCTGCAAGGGCCCTTATACGTTTAATAACTGCTCGCGCGAGCGCTTCAACTCCCATACTAGCTGGCCGGTACAGGCGGGTCACGGTTGTATAGGCTGCTCGGAACCTGATTTTTGGGATCATATGGGACCTTTTGAGGAACCTTTGGCGGATCGCCTTTACGAAAGCGTTTTCGGCGGGCTCGGCGCTGATGCTACCGCAGATAAGATAGGTGTCGGAATTTTAGCGATCACGGGTGTTGCGG
>CAUSBF010000193.1:0-3569 GCA_963529595.1 uncultured Campylobacter sp. | reverse complement strand
CTGCATAGCGACATGGTTTATGGAAAATAAAATTTTGTTTCTTATGAAAGAATACGACGGTTGCGGCTTAGACGAACTTTTAAAGTTAAATTTTAAAGATTATCCTACCGAGCTATCGATTTACGGCGACGGAAAAGCGAAGGATCTCTTTGGCGCAAAGATCATCAAATCGGACAGATACCGCTTGATAAATAAAATTAAAGCGCTGAAAGATCAAAAGAGCTTAAGACTGGTCTACGAGGAATTAAACTCGATTGTATTTGATAGCTTGGTAGTTAGCGTGGATTTGGACTTGGCGTGCGAATGCCCGCAATGGTCGCCTAGCGATTATAGAGTTATGTTAAACGAAGCGACGGACAAAATCGTTTTTGCCTGTATAAACTGCGAGAAGAAATTTTATCCGTATACTCTTACCGAGTGCCAAATAGATTGTAATCTTACTATTCCTAAACGCGGATATTTTATCAATTAACTATTTCAATCATTTCTTTTATAGCCAACTTTGGTATCCAAGAAAGAAGCGGACGACAAGGACTCAAACTATTTAACCCAGTCTAAATTTAACTCGCCTCGGCGCATTAAATTTCACGATCGGTTTACGTTAGGGCGCCCAGGCATCGCCAAGCTCGAGCGCCGCTTGCTATCAAAGCTTTAAACGCAAAAAGGTTTAAAAGCTCAAAACTGTCCGAAAAGATCATTCAGTGCCTCGCTGATGCTAGGATGCGTAAAAATTTGATTTTTGAAAAAGTCCGCTTTCGCGCCCAGCGCCATGGCGATCGCCAGCTCATTAACGATCTCGTGCGCGTTTACGCAGTGAAGTGCCGCGCCTAAAATTTCGCCGCTAGCCGCGTCCACGACCGCTTTCATCATTCCCTCGTCGTGCGCTACGACCTTAGCGCCAGGCACCGCCGCCATCGAAAGCTTCAGCACCTTGATCTCGCGCCCGCTCACCCTTGCTTTGCGCTCGCTAAGGCCGATGCGAGCTAGCGGCGTGCGGGTAAACAGCACGCTTGCATGCGGTGCGCGGTTTTTCGTAGTGCGCGCGCCATCTCCGAAAAGCACGCTAAAAATGATCCTAAAATCATCCAGGCTCGTGTAGGTAAACATCTCGCCGCCGCGCACGTCGCCTGCTGCGTAGATGCCAGTAGTCGAGCTTTGCAGATGCTCATTCGTGATGATATTGCCGCGCGCGTCCGTCTGCACCCCCGCAGCGGCTAAATTTAAATCATTCGTATTCGCGCGACGACCAAGGGCGTATAAAAATGCGTCCGCCGCGATCTCCTTGATCTCGCCCACGAGGTTAAATTTCAGCTCGCCGCCCTTTAAGCTCAAAAACTCGCAGCCCTCGATAATCTCCACGCCTTGGGCCTGCAGAGCGGATTTGACGCTGGCGGCCACGTCCTCATCTTCGTTTTTCATAAATTTCGATCGCATAAGCACGCTAACTTTCGAGCCAAATCCCGCAAACATCGAGGCAAACTCAAGCCCGATAAATCCGCCGCCGATGATTACTAGATGCTTCGGCAGGATCTTTAAATTTAAAATTTCTTCGCTACTATAAGCGATCTGCGAGTTTACCTCAAAGCTAGGCTCGACCTCCCTCGAGCCCGTATTTACGACGATCGTTTCTGCCGAAATTTCACGCGTTTGTCCGTCAGGACTTAGCACGCGCACGGAATTCGCGCTCGTAAATGAGCCTTCGCCGTCGATTACGTCTATATTCGGACTACCCTTTAGCATGGCTAAATTTTTCGCCCTCAGCGCCTCTACGAGCTCGTCCTTTTTCTGTATACTCAGTACGAAATACTCTCCGAGCACGCTGAAATTTACGAAGCCCGCTTCCTTGCTCGCGGTAATTAGCCGCTTGGTCGGGATGCAGCCTACGTTGATGCAGGTACCGCCGTACATCTGCGGCGAGCGCTCGACGAGAGCGACCTTTTTACCGAGCGCGGCGGATTTTGCGGCAAGGGTTTTGCCCGCCTTGCCAAAGCCTATTACGATGATATCATAATCCATTTTTTATCCTTTTGATCTGAAATTTCGCGGGATTATAAGAGGTTTTATTAAATTTAAAATCTGCGTGGCGCAAATTTAAAGGCGCAGGCAGGCGGCGCGAAATTTCGCGACGAAATTCTAACTTCGGCACGGAATTTAATACGGAAAATAAAAATTTCAGCTCTAATCGTTTCAAAAATTTTGCATCAATAGAATTAAAATTTTAAGCGCGGGATACGTGGCATTTTATAGCGCTTGGTAACGGATAGAATCCAAGCTACAAAATCCAAGTCCCAAACCGCTCATAAAATTTAAAGGTGCAAAAAGCGCGGAATTTACGCCGTAAAATTCCGCCACTAGCGCTTTTTTACGCCTAGCAAAAACATATCGATGCGGTCCTTGATTAGCTCGCTCGCTTTAAAATTTAGCTTTTCGTCGAAAAACAGCAGCCTGCTAAAATGCGGCTCTCTAAGCAAAAAGCAAAAATATAGCGCTAGGCTTTTTGCCGTGCGTCCGGGCGCAAACTCGTCCGCATGCGCCGCCAAATACTCATCCAGCGCATTCGGCGAACCTAGCACGCCGCTTTTTAAAAAGATTTTTGGGCTCTCGCTAAGCGCTCCGTTAAAGCCGCTGAAAAGTATCAGTCGGTAGAATTTTATCGCCTCCGGAGCGAAAAGAAACTCCAGATAAATCCCTGCAAACTCCTGCAGATACTCGCGCAATTTTAGGTCTTTGTTGATTCGCATGCGCTCGTTCATTCGCTCGTCGAGCTTTTTGCTTTGCAGTTCGATGATGCGCAAAAATAGGCTTTCTTTGTTATCAAAATACTTATAAACCGACGATAGCGAGCCGCCACTAAGCTCGATGATATCGCTTAAGCTCGTAGCTTCGTAGCCTTTGGCTAAAAACAGCTCCAGCGCCGCGTCTAAAATGAGCTTACAGCGAATTTCGGATTTTTTATATTTAGGCGATTCGGGCATTTCGCCTCCTTTGAAATACTAAAAATTTTTGTAAGTGTATAAAAAATATACTTAATTAAGCAACATTATTGGGCTAAAATTTTAAAACCTCAGCAAAAAATAATTTTGCGCGGCTTTGCAAGCGAAGCGAAATTTTATATCGCGCAGGCGTAAGCGAGCGGAATTTTATCGCGCACCGGCTGCGGTAAAGCGGAATCTATCTTTGTAAACGAAGCGTTTAATGCCTATTTTAGGCAAATTTAGCAATAATTACCTAAAACGCTAAAAGGCATCTTTGTATGAAAAAAGTCTCGATCGGCGAAGCAGCCGAAATTTTAGGAATTTCAAAAGAAGCCGTCTACAACCGCATCCGTAGAAATTCCTTGCGCGCCGAGGAAAGCGGCGGCGTACGCTACGTGCTTTTAGATGATGGAGTGCAAAGCGAGCTCGCTTCGCAAAGCTCTGCGAAAAGTACGCGCACTGGCGGCGGAGCGGGTACTCAAAGCTTCATCGACTATCTCATCAAAGAAATCTCCGAGTTAAAAGGTAAAATAGAAGCGCTGCAAAGCGATAAGGACAGGCTTCACAAAGAAAAAGAGGAAATTTTAATCGCCT
>CAUSBF010000192.1:0-3573 GCA_963529595.1 uncultured Campylobacter sp. | reverse complement strand
ATCTGACGCGGTGGGACTGTTTAAATTTGATCCGTTTTTGCAGTCTGCCGCCGTGCCGCCCCTACCGAGATCGCACTTAAAAATTTTAAAATAAAACCCTAAAAAATCAAGCACGTAGGAGCAGAGTTTAAGAAGCTTGTTTGCGTAAGCGATCTTGCAAATGCAAAAATCAAGCCCTCTTAGCTCGCAAAATGCAATGCTTTGGTTCTCGTGCCCCTTGCGGCCGTCGCTTAAGATGAGCGCTTTTCGATGCGAATTTTTTGCTGCGGGTGGATTTGCGCAGGAGCTTTCGCTGTTTAAATTTAAAGAGCCGCCGCCTGCGTGCCACGCGCAACCTGGAGCGCCCACTCTTAAATTTTTATCGCTAAAGCTTTCGCGCCGCAAAGTGCAAGAGGAGCGGCAGCAAACCGATATGAAGTTTTGGAAGTCCGAATTTTTGCTCTCTCGCGCGGCGGCGATCGCTACGAAATTTTCGCGATTTAAAATTTTACCTTCTCGCGCGGCGGCGCCTAAATTTACGACGCTTTGCTCTTTTGCAAAGAGGCGCGAGCCCTGCGGCGCAGATAAATTTATTATGGCGTCCCGTCTGCTCTCGACTCTTAGAATTTGCCGCACCATCAGTCCATCTTCCATCGTTTGTGTATCCAAAACCACTGCTGCGGCGCGGTTCGCACAACCTCTTCGAAAATGTTGTTGCACTTTTGCGTGATAAACAGCTCGGCCTCATCCTTATTTAGCCCCTCAGGTAACGGCGGGAAATCCTTGATCACAATCTCGTAGCGATTATCCGCGCCGCGACGCGCAAAAATGGGTATCAGCACGGGATAAAATTTCAAATAAAGCGACGCGATGGTCTTCGTGGTGTAGCACTGCCGTCCAAAAAAGGTCGTAATCAGGCTGTTTTTAGGGCCTGGCTTTTGATCGGGTAGGATGCCTACGTTGCGTCCTTGTTTTAGTGCCTGTACGAGCCTGCGCATCGCATCGTCTTTATAAATGAGGTCGTTGCCGTAGCGCTCACGAAAGGGCGCCACGAGCCGCTCTTCGATCAGCTCATTATCGCTGCGACGCCCGACTACCGAGACGGGAAAGCCATTGGCACCGAAAAAATTAGCTAAAATTTCCCAATTTCCAAAATGCGCGGTAAAAAATAAAATCCCGTGCGGATTATCACCTTTTAGCTCTCGGACGCGCTCTAGCGCCTGCTCGCCGTTTGAAATCAGATCATCAAATTTTAGTCTACCATTATAAAATAAAAGCGTGTCGGTAAGCGTCCTAGCGATACTGCGAAAATTCTCGATCGCAAGAGCGTGAAGCTCACTTTCGCTTTTTTGCGGATAGGCGGCGCGGAGGTTATCCTGCGCGACTTTAACGCGCCTACTAAGCTTCCACGATGCAAAAAGTGCGAGCTTGTCGAAAAATGCGAATATGAAGCTTTTCGGCGCGAATTTTGCAAATTTTATCAGACCCAGCGCCAAAAAATATTGGATTTTTTCCTTCATAAAGACCTCGTTTTAAATGCGAGATTATATTGAATTTTGGCTAATTAGTAGCTAAAACGCTATTTGCCGAGGCAAAAATTGCTAAACATTTCGTCTAGAATTTCGTCTCGCTCAAATGGACGCGAAATACGTGCAATCGCCTCAATCGCGCGATTTATCTCAAATGCAAAAAGCTCAAGCTCGCCGCAAGCTAGGCGCTCGCTCGCGTTTTTAAGAGCCGCAAGCGCGCTCTCGCAAGATAGAATTTGCCGCTCATTACTTAGCATAAGACCATCGAAATTTTGAGAATTTAAGTAGCTCTCAAGTGCGGTTAAAATTTTATCCACGCCCTCGTTTGCAGAAATTTCAAGCGGCGCAAAAATGGAATTCGCTTGGGTATTTTGCCCAGCGGAATTTATTGCAGAGCTACTAGGCGCGATGGAATTTGCAGAATTTTGTTTGGAATCATCTTTCGTAAAATTCTCCGCAGCACAGCTTGCAGTAGCGCGCTCGGTATTGGGCGACGCTAGTCCCGCTTTTGCGGCGAAATTCTGTTCCTTTGGATTTATGGAATTCGCAAGGGCTATTTGGCTTGTAGGCGCGGAATTTGTGGAAGTAAAATTTTGCGCGCTTAAGTCATGTTTTAAATTTTTAGCTTTTAAATTCTGCGCGCAGGAATTTAAAGATGCGTCGCAGGTCCGACTTTTCTTTATATTTTCGTCTTTGAAATTCTCTGATATGGGATTTTTGACTGCGAAATTTTCTGCAGAAAAAGCCTCTAAATCCTCGTCAAGATCCTCCGCGCTAGGATGAAATTTACGCGGCAAGTCGCATTTATTTAAAACGTAGATGATTTTTTTGCTTTTTTGTTCGCGCAATATTTTTAGGATCTGCGCGTCCTCAGCATCCCATTCGCGACTTGCGTCAAACACTGCCAAAATCACGTCTGCCTCGCTTGCAGCGCGAAGCGAATATGAAATGCCGATACTTTCGAGCTTTGAGCCGCCGTGTCTGATACCTGCGGTATCGACTATACGGATTAGATGAGTGCCTATTTGCAAGCTTTCTTCGATGAGATCGCGCGTAGTGCCCGCTTCGTCGCTAACAATAGCGCGACTAAAGCTCAGCATAGAATTTAAAATGCTTGATTTACCGACATTAGGCTTACCCACAATCGCTACTTTAAAGCCCTCGATTAGCCCTTTGCGACTGCGGCTTATGCGGGTGATTTTTTCTAGTGAAGCGATATTTTGGCTAAGCATTTCTTGCGAGTTTTGCAGCATATCAGAAGGCAGATCGTCCTCCGCGTAGTCGATGCAAACCTCGACAAAAGCTAGCGTCTTAACCAGAGCTGCGCGCAGATTTGCAACGAAGTCTGCCAGCTCGCCCCGCAGGTTTCTAGCTAAAATTTTAGCCGCACTTTGTGAGCGAGAATTTATAAGATCGCTTATGGCTTCAGCTTTACTAAGATCCATTTTGCCGTTTAAAAACGCTCGCTTACTAAACTCGCCCGGACTTGCTATGCGCGCACCCAGAGCCAGCACGGCATCTAACGCTAAGGATGAAGCCGTAAAGCCGCCGTGGGTCTGCACTTCTACGACATCCTCACCGGTAAAGCTATGCGGAGCTTTAAAATATATCAAAATCGCCTCACCGAACGCTTCGCCGCTCGCATCAAAAAGATTCACAAGCGTGGCATAGCGAGGGCGCAAAGAACTGCGATGTGAAAGGCTTAGAGCGATAGACAGCGCTTCCTCGCCTGAAATTCTAACTATGCAAATTCCGCCGATGCCGTGAGCCGTAGCGATAGCGGCGATAGTCTCGCTCACGATTAGCTTTTTTCGTCTACGATGACGATTTTGCCGCTACGCGTGGATTTGATGCCCACGAAACGATCTGGATACGCCTGCTTTAGCTTATCGGCTACAATTTTGATAAATGCGCCATCAAAAGCCTTCGTGACGATACGCTCATTTCCGGAGCGTTCCACGAGCGCATTTACATAAGAATCGATAAATCGTTCTTGATTTTGTAAAAATTCTGCGATTTCAAAAACCACAGCAAGATCATATCTAATGCTGATCCAGTTATAAAT
>CAUSBF010000191.1:0-3593 GCA_963529595.1 uncultured Campylobacter sp. | reverse complement strand
GTTTTACCGAAATGGAGATGACGGCACGATAATGGGCTCATACGCGCTCACGCAAGACCTGCCCACTATCCTGCCTTACAAGCCGTTTGTGGAGTGGCAAAATGCGGAGATGCTGAAAAATAGCGACGTCGCGCGCTGGCAGATCGCGCTCATAGGCATAGAGGGCGACGAAAACGACGCAGGTAACTACCGCGCGATCGCCGAGCTGGAATATGGCGAGTTTATCGCGCGGCTGCCGAAGCAAAACTACCACTTCATCGATGCGAGCTATATTTTGGTTGACGGGCTAAGCGCCGAGCAGCTAAAGGCGCTGGCGGGCTAAACTCTGCTTGCGATGAAATTGCTGGATTTTATCGAGGGTTGCTCTACAAAATTTAAAGCCATCGAGGATTGACGCCGCAAAATTTAAAGACGTGGAATTCACGGTAAATTTCGCGGCGCACAAAATTCTAAAAGACGGAATTTTATCGCAGCGGAATTTTCAAATTTATATCGCGGTGAAATTCCGTCGTGATAAAATTTAGAAAGGCTAAATGAAAAAGACCTGCTACGATCTCAAATTTACGATAACGACGAAATGCTGGGCGTGCTGCAAGAGGACATCGAGGCGCTACCGCAGTGCAAGCGGATTTTATCCGCCAAATAGCGGCGTGCATTAATCAGCCAAAATCGCCGCTTCGCTTAAATCTGGGTTTAAATTTAACTCGTCTATGATAGATAAAAGCTCTGAAATTTCCTTTTTGATCTCAGCGGCGTCCCCTAAGCTCGGCGGCGGCGAAAAGAGCGTCGTCTCAAATTTGTTTTTCGCTCCGTTTAAAAATAGATAAAGCTTATCGTCCATAAATGCCGCGCTCAGCCCCATTTTCCCCGCGAATTTTTCCTTTAGCTCTCGCAGGCGCTCCATAAACGCGGG
Source organism: uncultured Campylobacter sp. (assembly GCA_963529595.1). Taxonomy (GTDB): domain Bacteria; phylum Campylobacterota; class Campylobacteria; order Campylobacterales; family Campylobacteraceae; genus Campylobacter_B. The sequence goes on along the minus strand of CAUSBF010000191.1, from coordinate 2,680 downwards.
CGTCAAAAGATACCTCGCCTCTACTTTATCATCCGCAAAAACTCGAAATTCTTTGCTAAAAAACACGTCGTCCATCTGCTCTTTTTCGCCTAAAAATCTGGTGTTTAGCGTGCGGCTCGCGACTATAGTTTGCCCGTTAAATTTCTTATAAAATTCGCAGACCAAGACCGAGCCGCTGAACGCCTGCATATCCTTCATCGTCGACCACGCAAAAACTATCGTGGAGAGTAAATTTAACGCCGCCGAGTCGCTTAGCTCCAGCGTCGCGCCGTTTGGGATGCGGATCGCTTCGCTGAGGTTAAATTTGACGCCCTTATAAATACCGCTGATTTGGTCTTCGGCGCGAAACTCATCGGGCGAATAGATGCCGATTTTGCGAAATTCTTTACGACTGATGCCGGCGTTCGGATCGTAGTTAAAATTTGGATCTACCCCGCGGATGGCGGCGCGGACGAAAACGTCTTTATAAAACGCTTTGTAATCCCCCAGCTCGCTGGTCACTCGGCTAGCGTTAGCCATTAGCGCAGCTTGAAAAAACGGAATATAGATAATGATGAAAAATAGCGGTGCAAGGCGATTTTCAAAAAGATGCCATACGGCAAATCCGCCGCCTACGGGCAGCACTATTATAAATAAAATTCCCAAAAACAGATACTTTAGAAATGCAAGCCGACACTCTTTTTGCTTTTTGGCGGTGGCAACTATCGCTTCGTTTATATTCGAAATTTACCTTTTTCTAAATTTGCGCGGCGGATCTCGCGCTCGGAGCGAATTTTAGCAAAATTTACGCCGCAAAGATACGGCGGGCGTGAGTAAATTTTATTCGGCGGATTTGTAAATCTATGAAATTTGCGTCACGGCGGCGATCTATTCGGACGTGCGCTGATTTAGCCACATTTTAAGATTGCCCGCGCCCTCTTTTAGCACCCCAAATCCTGCGGCGGCAACACAGACAAAATTAATTAGAGAGCCCCTCCCACCGACGTTTAAAATCCCAAAGCCTACAATCCACAGCGCCGCGCCGAAGCCAAGCATGCACACGGCGGTCGCGATCCCCAGCTTGCGGCGCAAAGGGCTTGGTTTGCGCGCTACCTGAACTCTCGTAACTACGTAGCTGCCCGCGTATCCTCCGCGGATGAAATACGCGCGCGCAAGCTCGCCCTCCTCCACGGGGATATCGTTAAACTCGCCGCGCAGCTTCACGCCGTCTATCTCGAAAAATACCCAAATTTTGCTATTTCCTCTTGCGGCGTGGACGCGGAGATTTCGAACCTCGCCCGTGATCTCATATTCCAATTTACCTCCTCAAACAGCTTTGCGCTTTGCTTCCGCGCTAAATTCCGCGCCGTAAAATTTTAAAATCTAAATTTTGTCTTGCTTGCAGCGCCGCCCATAAAATTTTAAAGTTGAGATTCTGCTAGCCCTGAATTTAGAGCTAAGCCTTAAAAATTTAATAGCGATAGAATTTCAAGTAAAACTTCGCCGCTAAATTTAACTAATCGCATGCATGAACTATCTGCGCCTCGCCGAATTGCGCACGTCGCAAAATCGCGGCGAAATTGCGCGCGCTACAAAAGCTCACAAACCCGTCGCGGCAATATCGCAGACAAAGCCCATCGCAAAAACCAATACCGCGCGACGAGCAGCGCAAACAGGCAGTGCAAAGCAGACCGCGTAAAACAGACGGCGCACGGCGAGCAATACAAAAGAGGCGGCGCACGGCAGGCAGTACAAACCGAAACGTGCGCCGGGCTACCGACCGCCCTGCTTCTTTAAAATTTTCTCTTTTATAAACTCGTAGAACTCGCAGGATTTTTTATTGCCCGCGTCGCAGCCCTTTTTGACCCATCCAAGCCCCTTGGAAAATCCGCGCAGATCCCCCTCGCTCAGATACAAATAGCCTAAATTATTGCAGGCATCGCCGTAGCCCAGCTCGCAGGATTTGGTGTAAAGCTTCTCCGCCTTGTCGCGATCCTGCGGCGCGCCGAAACCCTTATCATACGCAACGCCAGCGTTATAACAGATATCCACTAGCCCGCCGTCACAGCCTCGCTCGAAAAAGCTCACCGCCTTTGCCGGATCCGCCGCAAGCCCAAAACCGCCTATGAAATAGACTACGCCCGCATTGTGACAACTTTTGGCATAGCCCAAATCGCAGGCCTTGGCGTAGCGCTGCGCGGCGGCAACGAAGTCCCTACTCAGGCGCCCTCGCTGATATAGGTTGCCTAGCTTGTGGCAAGCTATGGCGACATTTTTATCGCAGGCTGTGTCATAAAATAAGCCCGCTTGCGTCGCATTACCCTCGCCGTCGTATAGGGCTCCCAAATCAAAGCAGCTATCTTTCTCGCCCGCCTCACAAGCCTTGGCAAGAGCGGGCTTGGCGCCGTCGTAATCTCCGCGGGAGAGCTTGTCGCGCCCCAGCTGTGCGCAGCTTACGCCATCGCCGCGATAGCATTTAAATGATAAAACGGGCGACGGCCGAAAAAGCACCATAACCAAGACACAAACGGCGATAGAAAGTGCCGTTATGTCGATGATCTTTCTCATATCTATCCTTTTTGCGGCGATGCGCCGCGGGACTTAAGGAGTATTCTCTTGCAGGCGAATTCCGCCAAGGAGAATTTTACGAATTAAATTTTGTCGTATGAAATTTAATCTGCACAAAAATTTTAGTACCTCA
>CAUSBF010000190.1:0-3611 GCA_963529595.1 uncultured Campylobacter sp. | reverse complement strand
GGCACTGCCACTGCCTAAAATTTTACCCTCAAGCGGCGATAAAGTGATCTTAAATTTCCTCTATGACCGCGCCATAATCGTCGCGCCTAACGCTGAAATTTACGAGCAGGTTATCAAGGCTTTTCCGAATATAAATTTTATCCACCCAGATCTTGGCGGCGCCTATCTTAGCTATAACCACAAGCCAAATCCTAGCCGCGACGATTTCCGTAAGATTTGCGCGCAAAACAGCGCCGGACTGATTTTTATCGCGATGGATAAACAAGGCGTATTTGCCGACTGCGGCAGCTTCAAGCCTTTGCGTACGTTCGCTAGTGGCAGCGTAGCTTATTATCAGCTGCCGTTTTACTCACGCGTGGGCGAGATAAAGACCGTCATTTGGGACTTTACTAACGGCCCGATCAGCGATTACGACAAACACTACCGCTATTTGCTGGGCTTAGACGGCGATGAATAGCGCCGCGCGAGCGTTTTTTACAAATCTATTAGGCGCGGATAACGCCTATTTTGACGAGGCTCATCGCACAGCATACTGCTACGACGCGACGAAAAGACGCTGCCTGCCGGACGGCGTGCTTTTCCCGCGAAGCGAGGACGATGTCAGTCAAATTTTAAAATTCTGCAACGAAAATTTAATCCCCATAGTTCCAAGAGGCGCAGGTAGCGGTTTTACTGGTGGATCTTTAGCCGCAAACGGCGGAGTGATTTTGGCATTTGAAAAACATATGAATAAAATTCTAGAAATCGACATGCAAAATCTACTCGCCGTAGTCCAACCCGGCTGCATAAATATCGATCTGCAAAAAGCAGCTGCAGCGCGCGGGCTTTTTTATCCACCCGACCCCGCAAGCCAGGATTATTCCACGCTAGGAGGCAATGTCGCCGAAAACTCCGGCGGTATGCGCGCCGCAAAATACGGCATCACCAAAGACTACGTAATGGCACTGCGTGCGGTACTGCCTAATGGAGAGGTGATCCGAGCGGGCAAACGCACTATCAAAGATGTCGCAGGCTTCAACGTGGCAGGAATTTTAATCGCAAGCGAAGGTACGCTTGCCGTCATCACCGAAATCACGCTCAAACTAATCCCGATGCCAAAGCTTAAAAAGACCGCGATGGGCGTCTTTCCTAGCGTAGATGCAGCAATGAATGCCGTGTATAAAACAATGGCAGCCGGTATCACGCCCGTGGCGATGGAATTTTTAGACGCACTGTGCATAGCCGCGGTCGAGGAGAAATTTCATAAAGGCTTGCCAAGGGATGCGGGCGCGATTTTGATCTGCGAAACCGACGGCAATTTAGAAGCAATGCTTTTGGAGGAGCTAGCGCTCATAAAAGAAATTTTCGTTCAAAACGGCGCGAGCGACTTCCGCATCGCAGAAAGCGAAGAGGAGCGTGCGGGCATTTGGTTTGCGAGACGCAACTGCTCGCAGGCGATCAATATCTACGGCACGCTTAAGCTAAATGAGGACATCACCGTCCCGCGCTCGCAGCTGCCCGAGCTACTGCGCCATATCGCGCGCATCGGCGATAAATACGGCGTGCGCGTGCCCTGCTTCGGGCACACGGGCGACGGCAATGTCCACACCAACGTCATGGTCGCCGACAAAAAAGATGAAGCTCAGGTGCGACGCGGACATGACGCAATCACCGAAATTTTCAAAGCTGCAGTTGATCTTGGCGGTACGCTCAGCGGCGAGCACGGCATCGGGCTAAGCAAAGCAGAATTTATGCCGTTAGCCTTTAGTGCAGCGGAGATGGAGCTATTTCGCGCGATCAAAAGGGCGTTCGATCCAAAAGGTATCTTAAATCCCGGAAAAATGGGGCTTTAAATTAGGATCGTCATCCAACTTCTACGGTGATTTGAAATCGATTTATCCCACTTATCTCATCTAAAATTTTACTTTCTTACAATATGCTTACTTAAATATCTTGCTTGCAATTTAGCTTATTTACAGGCTACTTCGAGTTAGTTTTAAGCTTGATCTACCCATTTACAGATCAATTTTGCTTGCTTTGCGATGAATAATTTTACTTGTTTATTGATAGATTCCATCCACTTGATAATTGATTTTACTTACTTCGCAGATTGATTACCTCGTGCGATCTTCTTCGGATATTTTTGCCATATCAGCTGTGATTACATAGCTACTCGACGGTTTGCGCAATTTTTTCTCTTTCAGGGATGCACTAAGATTATGATGAAATCCCTATATCGCGATGGATAAGTCTATGACAAGTCAAAATTCTGTCAATAAAATCCACAGCATAGATTAAATTCTAAACTTCCAAAATACTGAAATTTTAAAATCACTATCCATCGCCATTATCGCAATATGCGGAATCTCAGCAATAAAATTTAAAGACAAAATTTCACGAAATTTCATAAAATCCCATAAAGCTCCGCAAAATTCCTATACTAATTTCGATCTCGCCGAATTATCATCTAGCTAGCCCTGTCATCTATTTAGTAGCATTAGCCTCGCTTGCATTTATTTTATTCATCGCAGCTACTACGTTGCAGCTAAACTCAGCTCCCAGCTTGCAGGCTTTGTCGTAGTAGATCATCGCTTTATCCAGATCCGGCTCGCCAAATTCCTTCTTTGAATACGCTAGCCCAACCCTTTGGCATCCCTCCGCCAAAGCAGCATCGCAAGATTTTAGGAAAAACTTAAGAGCGCCCTGATAGTCTTTTTCTTCGTAGCTAGCGACCGCAGCGTTTAAGCAGCCCTCGCCTAGTCCCAAATCGCATGATTTAGCAAAAAAAGCGAACGTATTTTTCTTATCGGCATTTTTATAAAAGATTATCGCGGCGTTGTAGCAAGCTTTGGCGGCTCCCAGCTCGCACGCTTTGGAATAAAACCGCGCGGACTTGCCCTTATCTTTTGTAGTTTTATATAAATTTTGCTCGTCGTAATATAAATCCCCCGCGATAGCACAGCTATTTTCTAGCCCCGCTTCACAAGCTTTTTCAAATGGCTTTTTTGCTGCCTCATAATCGCGCTCCTCAAGCAAATATGCTCCATAGTCTTCGCACGAATTAGCCCTACCGATGCCGCATCCGACAAACGAGACCCCTTGCGGGAAAAATATCTGCGCGAGCAAGTAGGCTGCTACGATTAGTGCGGCAATCGACGCTAAAATTTTCATTTTTGCTCCTTTTAAATTTTAAAAATAATTATAGCAAAAAGCGAGGGATAAAATTTTAATTTTTGATAATAGCTGTGAAATTTCCGGCGAATTCTTGTAAAATTCCTATCAAAATCCCAAGCAAAATTTTAAATAAAATTCTAAACGGAACTTTGAGCGGAATTTTAAAAAGACAAATTAAAATTTTACTTGCAAGATTATTTTTATGGCTGGCTATCCCACTTTTTTACTCGCACGTCTATGCGGCATCTACGGCGCTTGCAGTATTTATAATAAAGCATTTGATCCTGATGTCTGAAACACCTACAGCCTCTGCAATGGCGATTTATCAGAGCGATAATCTAGTATGTAAAACATTTTGCCATATACCAAGCCCGCGATTAGCATCTTGCCACGCCCTAGAAAACTTTTAAAAATTTCGCATTGCTGCTTAGAAATTTTAAAAAATTTTACGCCGCCAG
>CAUSBF010000189.1:0-3664 GCA_963529595.1 uncultured Campylobacter sp. | reverse complement strand
CGATGAAATTTACAAGGGCGCGGAGTTTTGCTCAATGTGCGGGCCGAAATTTTGCGCATATAAAATCAGTAGAAATTTAACCGAAAATAAGGAGAAAGAATGAGTAAAGACGAAGTCTTAAATTTGCTTAAAAGCGTGATCTATCCGGGCTTTTCTAAAAGCATCGTGGATTTTGGATTTGTAAAAGAGGTCGAGATCGGCGATAGAATTTTCGTAGGGATCGAAATCCCCAGCGCCAAGCCGGAGATCGCAGCAGAGCTCAGATCGACGGTGCAAAAGGCGCTCGGCGCGGACGTGGAAATTTTAATCAAACAGCCCAAGATCGCCGATGAAAAGAGCAACTCTCGCAGCGGCAAAAATATCGCGCCCCAGATCAAGCATTTCGTGATGATCAGCAGCGGCAAGGGCGGCGTAGGCAAGAGCACGACGACGCTAAATTTAGCCATCAGCACGGCAAAGCTCGGCAAGAGAGTGGGGATTTTGGATGCCGATATTTATGGGCCGAATTTGCCGCGAATGCTAGGCGAGGATAAGACGCAAGCAAGCGTCGTGGGGCAGAAGCTAAAGCCGATCTTAAGCCACGGCGTGGAGATGATGAGCATGGGCGTGCTGATGGATGAGGGCGCGAGCCTTATCTGGCGCGGCTCGATGATAATGAAGGCGATCGAGCAGCTGCTAAAAGACGTGGCGTGGAGCGATCTGGACGTGCTGTTTTTGGATATGCCTCCTGGCACCGGCGATGCGCAGCTTACCTTGGCTCAGAGCGTGCCGGTGACGGCGGGCGTGTGCGTTACGACGCCGCAGACGGTCGCGCTGGACGACAGCGCGCGCGGGCTTGATATGTTCGAAAAGCTCCACATCCCGATCGCAGGTCTTATCGAGAATATGAGCGGCTTCATCTGCCCCGATAACGGCAAGGAGTACGATATCTTCGGCCGCGGCGGCGCGCAAAAGCTGGCGCAGCGATACAATACCGAAGTAATCGGCGAGATCCCGATCGAGATCGCTATCCGCGAGGGCGGCGACAGCGGCAAGCCGGTAAGCTTCTATGCGCCCGATTCTTTAAGCGCAAAGCGCTACGAAGATGCCGCGCGCAAGCTGTGGGAAAAGATCGAAAAGATCGACCGCGAGGAGCTGGCGGACAACTCCGCGATCCAACCGGTGATGGACGGCAAGAGCGCCTGCTCAAATTAGGGCTTTGGCGGGCGCGGCGTCAAATTTCGCGTGGAATTTCTCTTGAATTTTGCAGATTGAAATTCAACGCGGAATTTAATAGTTTGAAATTTCACGCCTAATTTCGCTGCAAATTTTATAATACTCGCAAAATTTCGGTATGCAATCCGTCATAGAATTTTGCCCGTAAATTTAGCGGGTAAAATTTCACGCGGGTTTCGCGGCGCGGAATTTCACGCTGAATTTTGTAGCTCGAAATTCTGCGTTAAAATTTCGCCACGAAATTTTGAAGTAATTTTACGGCGTCAGTAAAATTTTTGTGTATAGAATTTCGTGCGGAGTTTCGTAGCGCGAGTTTTTATACTAAATTTTAAGCTTAAAATTCCGCTTTGATTTTGAGCAAATTTATAGCGCTCGCAAAATTTGGGCAGACGAAATTTCGTAGTTTGAAATTTCGAGCTAGAATTTTACCCAAGCTCCGTTGCATGAGGTTTTGGATAAAATTCTAAGCGCAGAATTTTACAGCGAAAATTAAATTCCAAACGCGCAATTCAGAGAGGTAAAATTTGCCGTAGAATTCCGCTTTGGAGTTTTAAATGTAAAATTTTAAGCGCAAAGCTTTGCCGCGGAATTTTAAAATGTGAAATTTTATCGCTAAAGCTCTGTTTTAAAATTTTAAGATGGGGCTTTAAAATATGAATTTTAGGCTTGAAATTTTATCGCACCTAGCTTTTTAGTGGTAGTCGCAGCATTGCGCTAGTTTAAAATTTTATTTCGCCAGGTTTCATGGCGGTGGAGCTTATCTGCGAAAGCCTCTGCGAAGCTTATTTGGGATGGAATTTTATCCGTAGCGGTCGCGGCAAAGAAGTTTCTCGCGTAGCTGGAATTTAAGCAGCTGAAATTTCATTCGTATAGGCAGGAAGCTAAAGCGGCAAAATCCCTAAGCCTAGGGCTTTTAGGTTTAGGGATTTTACTTTTATACGAAATAAGAAAGGTTGGTAATGAGGTTTTTGATTATTTTGGTGCTTGCATTTGCGGCGTTCGCGCAAGAGAGCAATATGCAAAAATGGGCGAAAGAGATTACCGCGGACGCACAGATCCCGCAGGATAAGTTTTTGGCGTTTTATCTGAATAAAGATGAGCCTAAGAAAGTGGTTTTCTCTGAAAACGTCGATCGCATCAGCGTCAATTACGAAGGAAATTCCTTCCATGAAATTCCATCTCCAAATCTTATGGCGTATTGGGTCGGTGAGTTTAATTTCGACGCAGATGTCGAAAAGATGGTGCTAGGAGATTACGGCTGGTCTACGCTGGTAATCGCCGTAGACGGCACGGACGTGCTGGGCGGGACGTCGAGCAATCAAAAGCGCCCGCTTACGTATAAATTTAGCAAGGGCAAGCACAAGATCGAAGCGTGGTTTTTAAATGACGCACATTCCAGCGAGCTTTTCGTAGATTTTAAAGATGTAGAGCCCTTTTATCTTCAAAAATACTCCGTAGCCAAGATCCCTGCGGATAAGGACTACGATCTGTGGCTGGGCGCGATCTACGAAAGCGCGCAGATGAATAATCGCGTCAAGCTAAATTTAGCCAAATCCGCTAAGCCCATCGTGCTACTGCTTAGCTCGTATCGCGCCGTGGAGTGGGAGATCTCAAATCCGCAAAAGAATGAAATTCTAGCCGTACTAATTTACAACCCCATAAGTAGTGTCCGTGGCGTAAGCGGTGCGCTTTACGTCGAGGATTATAGATACACAGAGGCTGCGGATGGGCTTAAATGCGAGTGCATTTCGGGCAATGTCTTTCACTGCGACGGCAGCGAGATTTATGATATGAACGGGCGTGTAAACGGGATATTTGGCAGAGGCTTGGGGGCATTTGCCGGCAAGCACGCCGTAAATTCCTTAGATCTGCCGGGGCTTGTTATCACTCCAAAAATTTTAGACGAAAGCAAAGCTCGCCTACTCTCGGTGGAAGCGGACCGCAAGAAATGCGAAAGCACGCCGATGGATGATGTGTTTAGGTAAGATGGACAGTATTTATAACAATTTCTTCAATAAATTTTACTGTTCATAAATTTTGATAATTTCTGTGAAATCTATGTTCCGATAAAGAGGATTAAAGTACTCTGTAGGTTTACATTATGAAATTAAGATAACGTAAAAGGTATATCAAGTGAAATATAATAGGGACATAAATATAGAAAGGAATTATTAATAATATGAAACATACAAGCATTGTAACTCCTAACGATTTGGCACGATATGCAGATACGCGTGAGAGCGAAGGAGTAATTCCCGAGCTTATTTGTCGACTTATCAGACAATCGGCAGCTAATATAAGCGAGTGCCGCATACCTTACGGTGATGCCGTAAATCAACCCGGCATGGACGGCATTGTAGATTGCGAGACCGGATTTTTTGAATTTGTTCCTGCGGGGAAATCATATTGGGAAATAGGCACCGGAAAAGATCCTCAAGAAAAAGTAAGT
>CAUSBF010000188.1:0-3679 GCA_963529595.1 uncultured Campylobacter sp. | reverse complement strand
GCGTTATGCGGCATGGAAAATGCCACAGCCAAGGAAGACGATGCGCCGCGGCCAGAGATTTATCAGAGTATGAAAGATATCTACGACGATCTACCGATCGCGCAACTGCCGATTCGCTATCCGGGAGAAATTTCGCCCTTAGCGACTATCGATAAAAATTTACTTGATAAAAATAAGCTGTTTTCGTTCGCAAAGGAGAATTTTTTAATCGACAATCTAAGCGCGTATTGGGAGAGGATCAAAGACATAAGGGCTTGTCGTTTGCCAAAAAAGAGCGCCAAAACAATTCTGCTAAGGCTTTATCTGAGTGATTTTCAAGATAACAGGCACGGGCACGAATATGTTTTTATGTGCCTTTTAAACGACGCATTTCGTATAAGTGATTGTCGCGAAATTTACGCCGATTACGTGCACTGCGGTAAAAGCAAGCCGCCAATGCGCGCTAAGCAGGAGTTCGTCATCGACGCCGATTTACGTTGCACAGTAACGACGCACTACTATAATTTAGATACCGGTAAGGAGCTGCACAAAAATGCCTGCGTGCACGAAATAAAAAACGGCGCGATCGTTACTAAGGATTAAAATCCGAGGGGATTTTGCGAGATGATTTTAGCCGCAAATTTCATAGGTATAGCCGTAAACTGAGACGCGAATTCGCTCTATCTATGAGCCTCGGCTATTTCAAATCGCGATAAAATAACGCTTAAACCGAGCCTCGAATTCATCATATTGATGAGGCGCTGTTTCGAGCCGCGCCAAAACGGCTCGTAAATCTTTGGTGCACCGCAGCGTCCCACTAAGATGCATCGCCTTACGGAGCATTTTAACGGCGCGAGCGCTTTATTGGTTTTGACTTCCTGCGACAAGCTGAATATCAAATCTGAAATTCTTAGCAAGCCCCGAAAGCAGCGAGGATAAAACATCCAAATTTTAGAATTTAAAAATTTTTAAAATAAAAGTGTGAGTTTAAAAAGAATTAATCGCGACGATATCGCATCGCCGCGACTGAAGAAGGCATCATCGTGCCCGCGAAGGTATTTATTTCATAGCGCCTTGTTGTTTCATCTGATCCATCATTTGCTTAAATATCTCTTTAGCTTGTTTGCAAGTGGCCTCTTGCTGCTCCTTAGGAAGTGCGCTGATCTGATCCATAGACTGCTTTTTTTGATCCTCATACATCTTGACCTGCTGCTCTTGACCCGCTTGTTTGTAGGTATCAACCATCTTATCAAGATCTGCGAAGTACTCTTTGCAGCTATCTGAAAGATCTGCGGCGCTAAGACTTAGCGCAAAGCCAAAACTAGCCAAAACTAAAAGTGATTTTTTCATTTTTCTCTCCTTGTAAAAAATCAGCGAAAGTATATCATTTCGCTTAGTAAATTTGCCTTAAATTTTAATCAAATACGGCTGTTTTTTTAAATTTATAGCGCTTTTGAAATTTTAAAATTTTACTCTCGTCGCGACGCTTACATTTTTTAAAATTTAACTCGTCTTTAAATTTTAAAATTTTGGCTCTCGGTTTCGCAACTATCGCCGGCGATTTTTAAATTCCGTCCCCGCCGCCTTTTGGGGCTGCAGCGCAAAATCACTTCTCATCAAATCTAATCTGCACCGATTTTTTGTGCGCGCCCAGCCCCTCGGCGTCCGCTAGTGCCATGCACGCGCCTCCGAGCTCGTCTATGGCGCGCTTATTTAGCGCTATGATCGAGCTTCGTTTGATGAAGTTATAAATCCCCAGAGGCGAGAAAAATCGCGCGCTTCCGCCGGTCGGCAGCGTATGGTTAGGACCTGCGAGGTAATCGCCCATCGCTTCGGGCGTGTAGTGACCCAAAAATATCGCGCCTGCATGTCGTATGCGCGGAAGCAGCTCGTAGGCGTTCTCGGTCGCGATCTCTAGGTGCTCGACCGCAAGCTCATTCATTAGCTCCACGCACTCGTTCATATCGCGTGCGATGATGATCGCGCCCTTGTTTTGGATGCTAGCACGAGCGATCGGCTCACGCGCAAGCGTAGGAAGCTGCTGCTCTATATGCTCTGCGACGCAAAGAGCAAATTTCTCATCGTCGCTTATCAAAAAGCTGCTCGCGATCTCGTCGTGCTCGGCTTGGCTGAGCAGATCCACGGCGATGTTGCGCGGATTTGCCGCGGCGTTTGCGATGATACCCACTTCGCTAGGGCCCGCGATCATATCGATATTCACGTCGCCGAACACGAGCTTTTTAGCGGTTGCGACGAAGATATTCCCGGGGCCCGTGATGACGTCGACCTTGCCGATCGTGCGCGTGCCGTATGCCATCGCCGCGATCGCGCTGGCGCCGCCCACCTTGTAGGCCTTTTTGATCCCCAGCACATGCATCGCCGCGAGCAGTAGCTCATTTACGACGCCGCCCACGGCGGGAGTGCAGACGCTGATATCCTCCACGCCCGCGACGATTGCGGGGATCGCATTCATCAGAAGCGAGCTCGGATACGCCGCCTTGCCGCCCGGGATATACAGCCCCGCGCGATCTACCGGCGTGATCTTTTGCCCAAGCATCGCGCCGCTTGGATCGAAGCTAAACCAGCTTCTCTCAAGCTGCCTTTCGTGATAGGCGTAGATGCGCTCGTATGCGATCTGAAGCGCGTTTTTTAGCTCTGCGGTTAAGCCTTCATACGCGCGGCTCATCTGCTCTTGCGTGATAGCCAGATCGCCCTGCACGCGCCATCTGTCAAATTTCTCAATCTGTTCGGCTAGCGCCTCATCGCCGCGCGCTCTAATCTCCTCGATGATGCCGCTTACGATGGGCATTACCGATCTCATATCCGTCTCGCCGCGGCGCACCAACCTCGCAAATTCCTCTTTGAAATTTGCGTCCGTGCTTTTTAAAATTTTCATTTTCACTCCTTGTAATGCTTGGAATTTTAACGCTTTTTGCTAAATTTCGCCTTTAAGCTTGCGGCTGTGTAAATTTAAAGGTCCCTTAGGCTCGCCGATTTTCAAAAGATTAAGCGAAAATGAAATAAAATAGCCGAAATTTTAAACGGAGCGATGTATGAAAAAGATATTTTTAGCGCTGATCGCGATGGCGGCTGTATCGTCGGCTGGGACCACAGCTTTGTCATCGGCGGAACAAGAAGATCCCGGTATAAGCAAGTTGCAAAGCGAATGCGATAGCAACAATACCTTAGCATGCGTAAATCTCGCCATGGCATACTATTCTGGTGATGGCGTGAAGCAGGATTATGAAAAAGCAAGGGAGCTAAATTCTAAAGCCTGTAGTTTGGGCGACGGCTGGGGTTGCACCACCTTGGGGGCGTCATACGAATACGGCAAGGGCGTAGAACAAGATTATAAAAAAGCGGCCGAACTGTATTCTAAGGCCTGCGACTTAAAAAATAGCATAGCTTGCGGCAATCTGGGTGTTTTATACTACTCAGGCAAAGGAGTAGAGCAAGATTACAAAAAAGCGACCGAACTGCTTTCCAAAGCTTGCGATTTGCAAGAAGGCCGCGGATGCTACAATCTTGGGCTTTTATATGCCTCGGGCGAAGGCGTAAAACAGGATTATAAAAAAGCAAGCGAGCTATATTTAAAAGCTTGCGATTTAAAACATGGCGAAAGCTGCCATAATCTTGGAATTTTATATGAAAAAGGGGAAGGCGTAAAACAAAGCTACCAAAAAGCGGATCAATTCTATTC
>CAUSBF010000187.1:0-3683 GCA_963529595.1 uncultured Campylobacter sp. | reverse complement strand
CACCTGTGATTTGCTTGGGAAGAGGCGGCGCAAAAGAGACTATTGTAGACATGCAAACAGGCGTTTATTTTTATAATCAAAATGTGCATGAGCTTATAGATGCAATTAATAAATTTGAAATAAATATAGATAAATTTGATCCTATAGCCATCAGAAAAAATGCTCTAAAATTTTCAAAAGAGAGATTTGAGGCCGAGATCAAAAGCTACGTCGAGAAAAAATATGAGGAATTTAAGGACGGCCTAAATGACTAATATAATCCTAAGCGGCGGCAGCGGCACGAGGCTGTGGCCCATCAGTCGCACGCTTATGCCGAAGCAGTTCGTGCGCCTCTTTGACGATCGCTCGCTTTTCATGATGAGCTACGAGCGAAACTCCCCGCTATGCGAGCGCACGCTCGTCGTCTCGAACGAGCAGCAGTATTTTTTGGCGCTCGATCAGCTTGAGGCTTTGGGTGCGCGCGGCGTAAAATTTTTACTCGAACCCGTCGGTAGAAACACGGCTCCTGCGATCGCGCTTGCGTGTTTGAGCCTAAAGGCCGAAGAGATCGTTTTCGTAACGCCGAGCGATCATCTAATTAAAGACGAAGCGGCGTATAAAAACAGCGTCTTACACGCACATGAGCTTGCAAAACAGGGGTTTTTGGTGACGTTTGGTATTAGGCCTGCGGATGCAAATACGGGCTACGGCTATATCGAAGCAAGCGGCGAGGACGTGTTAAAATTTCACGAAAAGCCCGAGCTTTCAGCGGCACAAAGCTACATAGCGGCGGGGAATTTTTACTGGAACAGCGGCATGTTTATGTTTAAAGCGGGCGTATTTTTGAGCGCACTAAAGGCGCAAAGTCCTGAAATTTACGAAGCCTGCGTCCGTGCCCACGAAAATTCTAACGCGGAAAATCCGATTAGAATTACACTAGGCGATATGCTAGAGATCCCCGCAGATAGCATCGACTACGCGGTTATGGAGCGCACGAGCCTTGCTAAGGTCGTACTCGCAGACATCGACTGGAGCGATCTGAGAAGCTTCGATAGTCTCGATGCAGAGCCACCTAAAGACGCGAACGGCAACACCGCAAGCGAGCAAAATATCGCTCTAAATTCTAAAAACAATCTCATCATCGGCTCGGGCCGCACGATAGCCGCTATAGACGTCGAGGATCTTGCTATCGTCGATACTAAAGAGGTTCTACTCATATGCAAAAAAGGCTCTACCCAAAAGGTAAAGCAGGTGGTAAAGCGGCTAGGCGGTAGCGATCTAGCGCGCGTGCACGTAACGACGCACCGCCCGTGGAGCGGCTACACGGTACTCGAAGATGAGCGCGGTTACAAGATCAAGCGTATCGTCGTTAAGCCCGGCAAGCGGCTATCGCTGCAAAAGCACTACCATCGCAACGAGCATTGGATCGTCGTTAGCGGCACCGCGACCGTGACTGTGGGCGAGCAAAATTTCTTGCTGCGCGAGAACGAATCTACGTTCATTAGGATGGGCGAGGTTCATCGCCTTGCAAACGAAGGCAAAATCCCCGTCGTGCTAATCGAAGCTCAAGTCGGCAGCTACACCGGCGAGGACGATATCGTGCGTCTGCAAGATGATTTTAATAGGAGCTAGGATGAAAAAGCAACTCTGCGTTTTGATAATCTTGGCTGTCGATATTTTCGGCATCTGGCTTTGCTTCGGACTTGCCGTGGTGCTTAAAAATCTGCTCTACGGCGATAGCGCGCTGCTGGACATCGGCAGGTATCAGGGTTTCGCGCCATCCTACGTCATAATGATATTTTTGTTTTTCTATCAGGGGATCTATTCGAGGCGATATGATTTTTGGCACGAGAGTAGAATTTTAGTGAGAAGCTGCTTTTTTGGGCTTTTACTCAGCCTTGCGTTGCTTGCTTTAATTAAAGTCAATTACGAATTTTCGCGCGCCAGCTTTATTCTGAGCTTTGCCTTTATGGCGGTGGTTTTGCCCCTTTGTAAGCTCATAACGAAAAGGAAGCTTTTTAAATTTGGATTATGGCAGAAGAGGGCGAAAATTTTAGGCGAGGGCGAGGAGTTTGAAAACGCCGTCTTAGAAAGCGCGTATTTAGGATATGTTAGAGCTCTTGGCAACGATTACGACGTGCTGTTTATCGGCGGAAGCAGGCTTGGGGCGAAAGCCTTGAACGAGCTTATCGAGCATAATATCAGAAAAAACAAAGAAATTTTATTCACCCCCGTGCTGCGCTCATACGACTTTACGCAGGCAGATATTTACAGCGTTTTTGCCTCGCGCACCAGCCTCTTTGCGATACGAAATTCTTTGAAAAGCCCTTTAAATTTAGCTCTTAAACGCGGACTTGATTTGGCGCTAATTTTCTTAGCGCTTCCCTTGCTGGTACCGATTTTTGGCGTAATCGCGCTGATGATGAAGCTAAAAGAGCCCACGGGACGCATATTTTTTTCGCATCAAAGGATGGGATTTGGCGGCAAGCCGTTTGGGTGTCTGAAATTTCGCTCGATGAAAGAAAACGGCGATGAAATTTTAGCTCAGTATCTAAAGCAAAATCCGCAAGAGGTGGAGTATTTTGAAAAATATCACAAATACGAGCACGATCCGCGCATCACGAAGCTGGGCGATTTTTTGCGTAAAAGCTCGCTCGATGAGCTTCCGCAGCTGATCAACGTCCTAAAGGGCGAAATGAGCATCGTAGGCCCTCGCCCGTGCGCGCAATACGAGCGCAAGGATATGGGCGAATACGCAGATCTAATCCTGGCCGTCAAGCCGGGCATTACGGGGCTTTGGCAGGTGAGTGGGCGCAGCGACGTGGATTTTGCGACCAGGGCCGGTATGGATACGTGGTATATGAAAAACTGGTCGATCTGGAACGACATCGTAATTATTTTCAAAACCTTCAAAGTCGTTTTAGCGCGTGAAGGGGCAAGTTGATCGGTTATCAAATCCTTAAGACAGGTTCTTTTTTGAGATAAATTTTAAATTTAATACGGCGCTTCGATCGAGATATTAGAATCGCTTGAGGCTAAATTTGCACTATTTAAAATCATATATATAACAAATACAATCGCGCGGCAATAGCTAGGAATTTACGGCGCAAAATTTGAAATTTTGAAATTTCATCGTATGCTTGCGTAAAATAAGACTACGCAAAAATAGCGATGGCTTAATTGCAGGCGATAAATATTGTGCAGTATCGCGGGAAAATTATTAGCGCGAATCGCATTGCTTAAGCACACAAAAAAGGCGCTACCCGATAAAATTTACTGCCGCTTTCCGCTTCTGCGCGAATGCTGCTACGTAAAATTTGCACAACGCGGATAAATTTTATCCTCGCTTCCGCGTTGGCACATTTTAAAATTTAGGGAATTTACAGATAAAATTTTGATCTATTTGAGGGATGGGGATGGTGTCCGGTCAAATAGATAATGGAAATGAACTATTCGGAAATCACACCATTTCAAATACCGCTTACGGATACACAGATAAAAAAGCAACCAACGGCTATGAGGCTCTAAAGGCCTATGATCCAAATGGCGACAACGTAATAGATGAAAAGGACGAGATATTTAATAAGCTTAAAATTTGGAAGGATAAGAATTCTAACGGCATTACCGACAAAGGAGAGCTAAGCTCGCTTGCGGATAATAATATCAAAAGTATAGATCTAAACTACAAAGAGATAACGATAGAT
>CAUSBF010000186.1:0-3724 GCA_963529595.1 uncultured Campylobacter sp. | reverse complement strand
CTTTATAGCTGGCGTCATTTAAATCGGTTAAATCCATGCTTTGAAATTTATTGTTCGCGGTGTATGTCTTTTCTCGTTCGTATCGGTATTTTGAAAAATCTACATTAATTAAAATTTTGCCGCCGTGCGGGAAGCGGACGATTCGAAATTTTTACTTCGCGCTTTAAAGGGGCAGCTTTGCTGAAATGCGTAAAATTTCGGCAAATTTTATACTTGCAAAATTTTAAAATTCTACCGCCGCAAAATAGGGCGGAATTTCATCTCTGCGGCTTGCCGTCGCCGAATTTTGCGACTATCTCCTCGCTGCAGCTTTCTTTGGGCGCCCAGCCATCGCGCTTCATCCGCGCTAGATTGTCGCACGCCTCCTGCGAGCCGCCCTCGCAAAGCTCGTCGTATATCACGAGGCTGCGGCACTGCCCGCTCGCGAAACTCTCCAGCGCTGCTGCGTTGCCCAGACAGGCTCGCTCGCGCAGATCGCTCATCGCGCGCCCACCTGCGCCGCCCATTTTATCTCCCCGCTTCCGCTCGGCGAAGGTGGCGAGCTCGCACGCGTCTGCGAAAAAGCCCTGCGCTTTGAGGCGGTTTCGCACGACGCCGCGACCGCCCAGCTCGTATCTCATCGCCGCTTCGTAGCATGCGGCGGCGTCTTTTTTGCTGCATTTTGCTAAAAGCGCGCTGGTTTTTGCGCCGCTAAATTTAAACTCTTTGGCTCCGCTGCCCGCATTTGCTAAACTAAGCATCAGCGCCGCAGCCAGCGCAAGCTTTAAAACTTTCATCTCTGCTCCTTTTGATTTTGTTTATCCGCTCGCTAGCCCCGATTTACTGCTTCATTGCGCCGCACCCGTCGCCCGCTAAAATTTAAAAGGCTCACGCGCCTTATTTGCGATCGAAGCTTGGAATTTTATCGCCTCTGTCGCGCTAATTTTTCGGCAGCAGATCAAGCACCGCGCAGGCGCGCTTGTTGTGCATTTTGCACGCCTTATCTAGCGCCTGCCCCGAGAGCTCAAAGCTTTGAGGGGTGCCGATTCCTTGGAGATATTTAACCGACAGCTCATAGCACGCTTCGCTACTGCCGGCATCGCACTGCTCGCGAAAAAGCTCAAACGACGCCACGACGTCCTTCTCTATGCCCAAGCCGCGTCCTAGCGCATCTGCGTAGAAAAAGCACGAGAGCTGATCTTTTCGTTCGCAGCCGCTTTTAAGACCGCGCGCGACGCGCTCGCAGGAGCCTTCGTCGCTTTTTACGATGCAGCTTTGCAGATCCGCCCGCGAAATTCCGTCTGTTTGGATGACCGCATCGGCGCTGCTTTGCGAGTCGGCGCTCGCTTCGCCGCTTTTTATAAAGCGCGCGCTTGCGGTCTCGCCGATACTCGTTGTTTTGCCCGCCGCAGAAATTTTATCCGCTCGCACGCTCTCGCCGCAGTTTGCCGCAAGGGCGTAAAATAGTGCCAAAAATAGAAATTTTTTCATACCCGCCTCCGTTAAATTTAGCGCCATTTTAATTAAAAATGCTGAATTTAAGGAAAATGCGCCTCTGCCCCAAATTTCAGCCCTGTGTCGCAATGTGTTTGGAGTGCGAAATTTAAAGCGCGGCGCCGAAGCGATCGATCACAAGCTCTTTAGCGCCGCAAGTACGTTTTGTGCGTCCTGCTCGGGCTTAGCGATACGGCTAAAGCGCTTTATCTCCTTGCCGCCTCTAAAAATCAGGGTTTGGCGGTGGTAAAATTTCTTCCCGTCGCCGGTGGTGAAGGTTTCGAGCCGCAGCGGCGCTTCAAGTTCGAATTTTTCGTCGTTTATGAACTCAAACGTAGCGCCCGTAGCGCGCTTAAACTCGCTCGTGCCCGCCTCGCCCATGCTGCCTACGGCGATAAGCTCAAAGCCGAGGGCTTTTATCTGCGCAAACGCGCTCTCGTAGGCCTTGCACTGAAGCGTGCAGCCCGTAAGCCCCGCCACGCCGTGCAACTCTGCAGGCAAAAATTTGCCGCTGCCGCCCATTTTCGGATAGGTAAAAACCACGCAATTTTTCGGTAAATTTATCATCTTATGCCTTTTGATCGAAATGGGTCGCAAAAATAGCATAAAAAATCTTAAACCCGCTTAACGGATGAAATTTTAATAAAATTTAGCGTAAAATAAGGGGTAAAATTTCGGCAAATCAAATTCGGAGTTAAATTTTGGATATGGACAGAGCGATAGAAGAACTGGCAAAAAAGCAGCAGCAGTGCAAGATAAAATTTCTAAAACCGCTGATTTTATTGCTATGCATCGCGGTTTTTTCCGTCGGCTGGTTTATCCACGGCTTGATCCAAAACGAATACTCCTCCGCCGTGCTGATGTCCGCGATGATCCCGATAATTGCGGTAAGCTGCGTATGGGGGATTTATGATGATTCCATCGCTAAGTGGGAGTACAACGCCTTTTACAAAGACGCCTTCATCCGTGCTATCATTTCAGATATCGATCCCACCTTTAGATACGAGCCGCAAAGCGGCATAGACGAAGAAGAGCTCCGTAAAACGGGCATCTATCCGAGCAATGAATTCGTAGCCGAGGATCAGATAGACGGCGTGTATAAAGGGGTGAAATTTAGCCTAAGCGAAGCGATAAAAATCTATGAAACGCGCGAGTCTATGGAGCTTGTAAGGCTATCTCAAAGGGCTAAAAGCGATCTTTCCGCAACTTTTTTGCTGTCGGCGATCGCGCTTTGGAACGCTTGGAGGCTCGGCGAATACGTGCAGGCCTTTAGCGGCTCTGTTTTGGTGTGCGAGTTTTATAAGAAATTTAAGGGGCGGACCATCATCGCGGATCGCTCGCCGGGCACTAAATTTTTAGGCGATCAAGAGCTGATGGACGACGTGATTTTCGGCAAGGAATTTCGCGTGTTCGCAAGCGATAAGATCGAGGCGCGGTATCTTTTGACGCCTAGCTTTATGGAGCGTCTCGGGGCTTTGAAGCTTAAGCTTGCGCCCAAGATCGCTCTTAGCGCGGCGTTTATGGACGGAAAATTTTATCTATTTTTAAACGGCGCGAAAAACCGCTTCGAAGCCGCGCTGTTTTCGCCGCGCACTACGTCAAAAGACGCCGAGCGGATAAAGGCCGAGGTTTTGCAGCTTCTGGGTATCATTGACGAGCTGCGTTTGAATGAGGAGCTTTTTGGCGGCGCAAGCGAGAGCGGCGAGCCCGCAAATAGCCCGCCACCAGGCGGCGAAGAGCTGCAGAGATTGCGCGATAAAGGCTTGAGTTCGCGCGGCGCTATTATTAGGTGATTAAATTTTATGCTAGCTTTGAGTAGAATTTTAACCGAATCGCCATTATTCGGCTTTAAGCAATAGCGTTATAAAATAATCGAATAAAAAATCATAATAAGGAAAGCAAATGATAAATGATGACTTTAAAAGATGGGCTTTGAATTTCGGCAGTTGTGACGGCGGTGATATAGGCTCGCCGAAAAACCCTAGTATTTGGCTTTGCGGATTAGAGTGGGGAGGTGGTTTTAAAGAAGAAGAACTACAAAATATTTTTAAAAATAATGATTTAAAAATTCCTGCCATATACGAGGATTGTAAGGAAAATTTAAAATACCAGTTTAATATAAAAGCTATAAAACTTTTGGCGGCAATAAACGGTGAAGAAAATCATGTCAAATTTAATGAAACTTTTAAACCGTTTTCGCGAGGCGGCAAAGGATATTTTAAGATGAATTTATATCCTTTATCCTTTAAAG
>CAUSBF010000185.1:0-3739 GCA_963529595.1 uncultured Campylobacter sp. | reverse complement strand
ATACTGATATCGACGCGATTTTCATCCACGCCGCGGATCGAATAACCACTAGCACCGAATCTTCCGCTTTCGACAACTGAAACGCCGGTTTCGTGACGAACCATATCTCTACTATCGCTAACTTGCTCTTTGGCGAGTTGCTTGGCGCTCTTTTTGGTTTCGCCGACTTTTTTGGTAAGCGGGTCGCTTTCTACGTTTCCCGTAACATTGATCTGCCCTAAATCTTGGGAGCCACCTTCGCTATCATCCTGTGCAGCTAAAGTGGCCGCGCATAAACAAAGCGCTCCCGCCGCTGCAATGGAAAACCTAAATAAGCTCATTTCGATCCTTTTATAATACTATTTCTCATATGCGTTATTAAAAGCGGCAATATATTAGTGAAAAATTCTTTAAATTTAAATTAAAAAGAATTTATTTATCATTTGTAATTTCGGAACTTAATTAAATTTAAAGAATTCCCAGGTTTACGCCTTTATCTCTTAAATTTACATTTTTAAAATTACAAATTTTTACTTTAAATTTGAAAGTATTTTTATTAAATGCATGCGATGAGACAGCGAGTAAATTTGAAAATTTAACTTCAGAAATTTTAAAATTTCATCATAAGTGAGTTGAATTTTATCTACGCGCAGTTTATAGCTGACATCATGGCAGATTGGTATTTCTAGGAAGCTGCGCCTAAGATAATTTATAAAATTTAGAATTTTAAAATTCTAAAAAATTGATAGCTCGCTGATTGCGTAGCCTTGTTTGCGAGAAAGCATGTAAGCTTCACGGATTAAGGCGCGCTCGGTGCGATACCGTGTTTATCATCGATGAGTTCCGCTTCGTTTAATTGCTTGTATTCGTCGCAGCCGATCTGCTCTGCTAAATCGCATGCTTTCCCGTAAAATTCTTTTGCTAAGGATCTATCTTGTTTAATGTGCCATCCATTTTTGTATAAATCCCCGAGATAACTACACGAGTCCGCATCCCCGCTCTCGCAAGTATTTTTAAGCAAATTTAGCCCGCCTTGATATAGGCTTTCTGCTTTTTGGTAATTGCCTTCTTTGTATAAGTCTCCCAGAATCAAGCACGCCGTCGCCCTGCCGCCATCACAAGCCTTCTGGTATAAATCCGCAGCCTTTTTGAAATCCTTCTCTACACCCCTGCCGTCTATATATAGATCCACTAGGCGCTGGCACTCATATAAGTCGCCTTCATCGCATTTCTTTTGATTTATTTGAGCTTTCCTTTGGTACAAAACAGCCGCTTTTTTATATAGAATCTCCACCTTTTGCAAGTCCTGTCTGACCTTGTCGCCGTTTTTATATAAATATGCAAGGTTATTGCACATATCTGCATCACCGTTATCGCAAATCATTTGACGCAAAACCATAGCTTTGTGCTTGTCTCTTGGGGCGCCGATACCGGATTCGTATGAAATTGCAAGCAAATTGCACGAAAACATATTACCGCCGTCGCAAGCCTTTTGATGCAGGCTCGCCGCCTTTTGATAATCTTGTCTAACGCCATAGCCTTCAAAGTATAGTCCTGCAAGCTCATAGCAGCCGGTCATATCTCCGTCATCGCAGGTTTTTTGATAAAAATCCGCCGCTTTTTGATAGTTTTGAGTGACGTTCCTGCCGAATCGATAAGTTCCCGAGCCTATAGCAGCTTCGCGTATCTCTGCCGTCGCAGCTACGCTGCCACATTTTTATCGCTTTAGAATAATCGCCGCTTTCATAGAGCTTGTCCGCGTCTTCAAAGACTCCGCCCATGCAAAACATAGCTATAACGGCTAGATAAAGATATCTTTTCATTTAATCCCTTTGAAATTTCTGTAAATCTACTCGCGCATTCACGGCTTAAAATTCTGCATTTAATATTTTATGATCTCGGTCTGCGCGTGGGTTTTGCGCGCGGCTAGCCCTAGCAGAACCGAGACCGCGCCTAGCTCTCTTTCAAAAGCTTAGTTAGTGCCGTGCCGCTTTCGTCGTGTTTGCGGATATTTTTATAAATTTTACTAAAATAAGCTTCTAAAAATTCTTGATCGTCGATCCTCTCTTCACCTTTTTTCGGCTCGATCTTTTGGTATTCGCCGCTGCTTTGTAGCTCGAATGCGAGCTCGTTGTCGCTTAGCTGAAGCTTTAAAATTTCTTTGAGCTTATTTTGCAAATTTTCGTTGTAAATCGGGCTCATCAGCTCCAGTCTGCGCTCCAAATTTCGCGGCATCCAATCCGCGCTCGCGATGTATAGGCTGGGCTGGGCGTGCGCGAAATAAAAAATTCTAGCGTGCTCCAGGTATTTGCCGACGATCGAAATCACGCGGATATTTTCGCTAACGCCCTTGAGTGCGGGGCGCAAGCAGCAGATGCCGCGTACGATGAGATCGATCTTCACGCCCGCCGCACTTGCTTTATACAGCGCCTTGATCATATCGCCGTCGACAAGAGCGTTCATCTTAGCGATGATCCTGCCGGCAGAGCCTTGCTTTTCCTCGTTTTTTATCATCGCTAGGAGCCGCTCTTTGATCTGCATCGGCGACATAGAGAGGTTGTCCAGCTTGCGGTTTTTGTTGTAGCCCGAGAGGATGTGGAAGAAATTCGTCGTGTCCTTATCAAAGCGGTCGCCGCAGGTAAAAAAGCTCACGTCGGTGTAAATTTTAGCGCTCGAGCCGTTGTAGTTGCCCGTGCCTAAGTGGATATAAAATTTTAGCTTGCCTTCCTCTTTTTTGATGATCTGGGTTACCTTGGCGTGGACTTTAAAGCCCGTGATGCCGTAGATCACGTGCGCGCCCGCGTCTTCGAGCGCTTTCGCCCAGTGCAGATTGTTTTCCTCATCAAATCTCGCCTTAAGCTCGACCATCACCGTCACCTGCTTGCCGTCGCTTGCGGCCTCGATCAGGCTTTGAACGATCGGCGAGTTTTTCTCCACCCGGTACAGCGTCATACGGATCGAGATGACCTTTGGATCCTTGGCGGCTTCTTTGATGAGCTTTTGGACAGGATCGAAGCTCTCGTAAGGATGAATTAACAAGATATCCTCCTTCTCCATCGCGCTCATAACGGAGGTGTTTTCGTTAAAGGGGGGCAGAGTCTTTGGCAGATATTGAGGATGGGCTAGAAAGGAAAAATCCTTATTGGAAGCGATCTCCCAAAGTCCGTCCAGCGTAAGCGGTACTGCGCATTCATATATATCTTTGTAAAAAATTTTAAGATGAGAATTTAGAAATTCTAAAAGCTCGGCATCGGCATCCTTTTCGATCTGAAGCCGTACAAAAGACCCTTTGCGGCGCAGCTTAAGCCCCGCTTCTAGGATCATCATAAAATCGTCCGCTTCCTCCTCCTCGATCACGATATCTGCGTTTCGCGTGACGCGGAAAGCTGCGGAGCTAAGAAGCTTGTAGCCGGGGAAAATTTCCTCCGCGTGGCGCTTTACGATGGTGCCGATCGGCACGTAGGTATTTTGCGCGACCTGCACGAAGCGCGGAATCACGCGCGGAATTCTAATCATCCCGAAATGCACCGACTCGGGCGCGCCCTCATCGCAGAGCTTGACTGCGAGGGAGAAGCTGAGATTGTTTAGATGTGGGAAAGGATGGGTCGCATCCACTGCGATCGGGACGATGACGGGCATTATCTGCGAGAAAAAAAACTCGTCTGCCGCCGGCTTTAGCTCGGGCGGTAGCTCGTCGTAGCTTTTGATAAAAAGCCCGTTTTTGCAAAGCTCTTTTTGGATGCCGAAATACTGCTGCTCA
>CAUSBF010000184.1:0-3743 GCA_963529595.1 uncultured Campylobacter sp. | reverse complement strand
TCCGGAATTCCAAGCCGCATTCCCAAAGACTCAAATTTAAAAGCGCCGCCTTAAGGATGAAATTTTAAAATTTCACGCCAAGACGCGCTGTACCTATAAACCTAAACGAACCGCGATGAGCCCGAGAGCGCCTTAAAACGCCGAGCAAACTATAACTAGCCAAGCGCGCCAAAATTCAGAGCCGAGCCGCCCAAGCCGCGCGTCATAGCGACATTTAAGCCGCTAGGCGCCGCAGCTCTCACGCTCCTTCGCGAGCCCGCACCTCGTCCTCGACCTCTTGCAAAAACCGCTCCACGAGCTTACTCTCATCGAGTTTGGCGACCACTTCGCCGTGGCGCATCACGATGCCGCGCCCGTTGCCGAATGCGATCGCCACGTCCGCGCCCTTCGCCTCGCCGATCGCATTTACGACGCAGCCCATGACGCTGATATTTAGCGGCGTTTTGATGTGCGCGGTTTTTTCTTCGACGATTTTGATCGCGCTTAGCAGGTCGCTTTGCAAACGCCCGCAGGTAGGGCACGAGATGATATTGACGCCGCTTTTTTGCACGCCCGCGTCCTGTAGGATCGCGCGCGCGACGCGGATCTCCTCCTCGAGCTCGCCCGTGATACTCACGCGCATCGTATCGCCGATCCCCTCCATCAAAAGCGCGCCCAGCGCGATCGCGCTCTTGATGCTCGCGTGAAATTTCGTCCCCGCCTCGGTCACGCCCAGATGAAAAGGATACTCGCACAGCGGGCGCAGCGCGCGATACGCAGCCACCGTGCTCGGCGCATCCGAAGTCTTAAGCGAAATCGCGATGTCGCTAAAGTCCTCATCCTCAAGCAGCGCGGCGTTATACAGCGCGCTTTGCACCATCGCCTCCACGCTGCGGCCGTACTTTTGCTCAAACTGCTCCTCCAAAGAGCCCAAATTTACGCCGATGCGGATAGGTAGGCTGCGAGCTTTGCATGCGCGCACGACCTCCTTAATACGCTCCTTGCCGCCGATATTGCCGGGATTGATGCGGATGGCATCGACAAACTCCGCGACCTGCAACGCCAAGCGAAAATTAAAATGGATGTCCGCTACGATGGGAAGCGGCGAGCTTTTTTTGATCTGTGCGAGCGCATCCGCGTCCGCCTTATCGAGCACGGCGCAGCGCACGATGTCGCAGCCCGCGAAATACAGGCGGTTAATCTGCTCTAGCGTGCCCTCCACGTCCTTCGTTTTAGAAAAGCTCATCGACTGCACGGAGATGGGCGCGCCGCCGCCGATTTTGACGGAGCCGACGGAGATTTGGCGGGTCGGATAGCGATTTTTCAAATTTAAGCCTTTAGAATTTTTTGCGCTATTTTATTCAAAACGGGGTTAAAATTTAATAATTCGCACTCGCTAGCCGTCGCTAGAATTTTGCTTGCAGGATTATAATAAAAGCCGCGATGAGGGAAAATAAAAAGCATAGCAAAGCCGTGATTTACGCGGAATTTATTATAGTCCGCGCAAACAGTGGAACCTAACGATTAACAAAGCACCATTTGACCGCTGCTAAAATTTCGTCTGCAGAATTTCATCCGCTAAATTTTGCTTTCGCGCTTGCAAAAAATTTCATTTCGCCGCGAAATTTGAGCAAATAAAGTTCTATAAAATTCCGCCATCTAATAAAATTCTAAAAATTCCAGCAGCAAGCGAAACTCTGCAAAATTTGATGGCAAGTAAAATTTATCAAACTACGCAGCCAAGCAAAATTCCGCAAACTTGGCAGGCAAGCGAAGCCCTGCGACATAAAATTATAAAATTAAGCTCTTGAAATTTCGGCAAAATTTTACCCACAGTATCGTCGCAG
The DNA here is from genome assembly GCA_963529595.1 of uncultured Campylobacter sp. Taxonomy (GTDB): domain Bacteria; phylum Campylobacterota; class Campylobacteria; order Campylobacterales; family Campylobacteraceae; genus Campylobacter_B. Next base: position 1,917 of record CAUSBF010000184.1, on the reverse strand, counting down.
CGCTCGCTCGCGCAAAACAAGTGCAGTCTGGTTTATCCTAACAGCGCGACATGCAGCCGTGAAATTCAAAGCCCGTAGATGAAATATGAAAATTTTATTTTTAATTGCAGCATAGGGGCATTTTTCGCACGGCGGCAAAGCCGAAAAAACGTCAGCGTTCGTGTTTGCACACCGCGCCAGTATCGCGATCTTATAGAGGCAACAAAATTTAAACCGCCTACACATATAAATTGCGCCGGCGTGCCGCCTAGGCTAGCGCACTAGCTCCATATTCACCTTGACCCTGCTCATCTTGTCCTGCAGCATATCCATCACCGACTCATTGCGTGACGAAGCATCATCCGTCGGGGCTTCGTGCTGCTGCCACTTACTTTTCGGCGCGGCGGGGCCCCACTGCGACGAAAATATCAGCCCGCGCTTTTTCTCGGTCTCAGGCGCAGGCTCGTAAGGCTGTGGAGCGGGCTTCGCCCAACGCTCATCATAACGCATCGCGGCACCTTGCCCTAGCGCATTACCCCGCTTTGGCGACGGCATCCTACCAAGCGCGCTACCGCTAGGGCGCCCTATCGCACGGCTAGAGCGAGCAGATGTGGAAAGATAGGGCGCGCGGGCATTTTGACGAGCCGTATATTTCGTGGCGCTCGAATGAGATGCAGCTGTATGCCCTATAGCGCCAGAACGAGTTGCACTATAGACGCGGAGAGCTTGCGGCTGTGCAATTCGAGCCGTCGTTAATTTGCGAGCTTGTGCATCTACGATTTTGCCAGTCTGCTCATCCGCGCCTCCGTGAGTTTTCGCGCTTGCATTTCTCCGCATATCTGCGCCACTGTAAGTTTGCTCCGTATCGCGGGCGCTTGGCGCCTCGTCCTCATAGATGCGGGTCTTTGGCAAACGCATCAGCGTCGCAACTAGACTCTTGCTAGCTTCATTCTGGCTGCTTGATTGATTAGCCGAGCGCCTAGATGCTTTATTTCTCGCAGAATGCGATGCGAAATTTTGCCCGGGATTTTTAGTAAAATTTTTCGCACTTTTTTGCGTGAAATTTTTAGCGAAATTCCTAGACGCACGCGTATTTTTTGTGAGCTTGGATTTTGAAAGGCTTTTAGCATTTGCAGGTTTTTTAGCATGTGGCTCGGCAGAGGATCTTGCCGAGGTATTTTTACTCGAATGATCTTTGGCTCGCAGATTTTGAGATGAAATTTTAGATTTATGGTTTTGCTGCGCGGCGGGCGATTTGTGGCTTTGCTGCGCAGCAAAAACGCTAGAGAAGCTCGCCAAAATGAACGTGATTAAAAAGATACGAGCTAAATTTTTCATCGTTTTCCTTTCAATGGATTTTAGGCGAAATTTAGCAAAGCTTAGATTAAGCCGCGTTAAATTTAATGAGTGAGACTATGAAATTTCAGCTCTAATTCCAAGCCGTATCGCCAAATAAAAGCATTGATAAAGGCTAAGCTGTAAAAATTCCGCAGCTAGGATTCTGTTTGGCAATAGAATTTTATCACACTAAAAATATGACGCCACAGCAAAATTTTATCTTGTAAGCGTTTGGGCGGGATAGCTGAAAAATTTTAAAGTTTTAGAATTCTTCGCTTAAATTTTGAGTGGCAAGTCAGAATTTAAGGTAAAAAGGAAGCTCAGATAAAGCTTTTAAATTAAAGGATAATGCAGCAAAACCGTAAATTTGCGGTGAGATACGAAATTTATCAGATCATGCGGTGACTAAAAATTACACCGCTTAATCGCTAATTCATAATAAATCGCCGCGCCTTAGAAGTATCTAAAACGCGGCACATATCATTCTGACGGCGTATGGCAAAATATCGCCGCAAAGGCATTGCGGGGGCACCGTAAAATCTCACCACGCCGTTGCAATGGCATAGGAGCGCCGAATGACGCTCCTATGAGGGCTACATC
>CAUSBF010000183.1:0-3743 GCA_963529595.1 uncultured Campylobacter sp. | reverse complement strand
CAGCAGAGGCGCAAACGCCGAAGCCGACGCGGCGCTTGAGCGCGAGCTTTTAAGCGACGAAAAGGAGCTTGCGGAGCATCGGATGCTGATCGATCTAGCTCGCAACGACATCGGCAAATTCGCCGCGCCAGCCTCGGTGCGGGTGCAAAACGCGATGCGCATCGTGCGCTACGAAAGCGTGATGCACATCGTAAGCGAGGTCTACGGCAGCAAGCCGCGCGGGGTAAGCGCGTTTGAGGTGCTCGGCACGATCTTTCCTGCGGGCACGCTAAGCGGCAGCCCGAAGATTCGCGCGATGCAGATCATAAATGAGCTGGAGCGCTACGAACGCGGCATCTACGGCGGTGGAATCGGATTTTGGCGCTTTAACGGCGACGTGATGCAGGCGATCTTGATTCGCTCGGCGATCTTCGTAAATCGCGGCGGGCAAAATTCCTGCTCAGAGGAGGATTTTAAGCGAAATTCTAACTTAAATTTAAACGCTGCTTGCGGCAGGATAAATTCCCAAGCGACAGAGTTTTGCGATGCCGCGGCGCAAAAGGGCGGCGGCGAGGCGCAAAATTTACCGGCTCGCGCAAGCAAACGCGACGCGACGTTAAATTTAGAAGCTCGCGCAGGCGGCGGAGCGCTAAATTTAGAAAGCAAGCCGAGCTTTAGCCGCGCAATGCGGTTTGAGGCTGCCAAATTTAGCGCGGAGAATTTCGGCTGCGAAAGGCTAAACAATCTCGTATTTATCGGAGCGGGCGCAGGTATCGTTTACGACAGCTCGCCAAAGAGCGAATACGCGGAGATCTGCAAAAAGCGCAAAAGCCCGCTTAAGGCGATCGAGGAGCTATGCGAGGAAGTTTAGACGCTTAAATTTAACCATCCGGGCGCGGCGCTTTTCGATGCGAGTTTGATTCGGCTAAATTTAAAAGCGCGATCGCTGCGAGAGCGTTAAAATTTACGGCTAGCTTCATTAGGCGCCGCAAAGCCGTGCAGCGTCGCGACAGATGCGGTAATGCTGCAGACGACGCGGAATTTTAAATTTAGCCCGCAGCGGCGCTAAAGCGGCATCGGATTTGCTCGCCGCAAAGCGGCTAAATTTAAACTATTTAGAATTTGAAAGAGGCGCAAACGCCCTAAAAAAGGATACAATTTTGATTTTAATGATAGATAATTACGACAGCTTCGTTTTTAATATTTATCAATACATTTTGGAGTTAAGCGATGAGGAGGTGCGCTACTTTCGCAACGACGAGATAACGCTGCAGCAGGTGCGCGAGCTTTCTCCGTCGCACATAATCCTAAGCCCGGGGCCAAATCATCCAAAAGATAGCGGCGTTTGCTTAGAGATTTTGCGCGCGGATTTGGACATTCCGATTTTAGGCGTGTGCCTGGGGCATCAGGCGATCGGATATGCGGCTGGTGCGCAGATAAAGCAGCTGGAGGTACCGCTGCACGGCAAGAGCTCGTCGATAGAAATTTACGCAGATGGCGTGCTTTTTAGCGGACTGCCGCGTAAATTCGAAGTTATGCGCTACCACTCGCTTTATGTGGACGAAGCTACGCTGCCGCGCGAGTTTGAAATTTTAGCAAAGAGCGAAAACGACGGCATTATAATGGCGATGAAGCACCGAAATAAGCCGGTTTTCGGCATTCAATTTCATCCCGAGAGCTTTTTTACCCAATACGGCAAAAAGATCATCGAAAATTTCATCAATTACGGCAAAAAGATAATTTTAAAGGAGAAACTCGTGGTAAATTTCGCCCCGTTTATGTTGAAGCTACAAAAGGGCTTCCCGCTAGACAGCGACGATTACGCCGTCATTTGCAAGGCGCTTTACGAGCAGGATTACGACATCGTGCAGCTTGCGGGGCTGCTCGTGCTGATAAGCGAAAAATCGCTCTATCCAAGCAGTCTCACGGCGCTCGTGCGCAGTATCTTAAAATACTCGATCACCTACGACGATCCGAGTCCGATGTTTGACATCGTGGGCACGGGCGGCGATAGGCTAAGGACGATCAATATCTCTACGACCGTGGCCTTTATCGCGGCAAGCTTCGGCGTGCGCGTCGCCAAGCACGGCAACCGCGCCATTACTAGCAGATCGGGAAGCTCCGATGCTCTGGATGCTCTGGGCGTGCCGCTACTTAGCGATCTTGCGCAGATTAGGGCGCTGCTAGATCGCAGGGGGCTAGCATTTTTTCACGCGCCGTTTTTTCATAAGATCACCGCCGAGGTCAAAGAGGTACGAAACCGCCTAAAAATCGGCACCGTCTTTAATATAATGGGGCCGCTTCTAAATCCAAATTTGAGCCTAAGCAATCAGATCGTAGGCAATTATCTGGAGGAAGTAAACGGGCTCATCGCCGAAACGCTGATGATTTTGGGGCGCAAGCACGCTCTGGTGGTGCACGGTATGGACGGCATGGATGAAATCAGCCTGTGCGACGAGACGCTAATCCACGAGGTCAAGGACGGCAAAATTTTAGAATACCGCGTAAATCCTGAGCAGTTCGGCTTTAAACGCGCATTTCACGGCGATATAGAAGGCGGCGACGGCGAGGCTAACGCCGAAGCTTTAAAGCAAATTTTAAAAGGCGAGCTTAGCGGGCCGAAATTTGATATCGTAGTGCTAAATGCGATGTTTGCGCTATACTGCGCGGATGTCGTATCAAGCCCTGCGGAGGCTAAGCCGCTCATTTTAGAGGCGATCAGATCAGGCAAAACGTGGAAATTTTACGAAAACTACGTAGGAGCGAGAGCTTAGATGGCTAGCGGCGAAAAGAGGGAGTTTTTAAGCGAGCAGCTCATCAGCTATCTGGGCAACAAGCGCTCACTGCTAGCGCCGATAGAGCGGGCGATCTGCGAGATTAAGGCGGAGCTTGGGCAGGGCAAGATCAGCTTCGCAGACGTTTTTAGCGGCAGCGGCATCGTCGCGCGCCTAGCCAAAGCGCACTCAAGCCTCGTGATCGCAAACGACTTGGAGGGCTACTCGCGCGCGATAAACTCCTGCTATCTTTCAAATTTTAGCGACGGGCTGTGGCGGGATTTGACCGATCTGCACGCTGAAATTTTAAGAAATTTCACGCCGAAGGAGAGTTTTTTTAGCGAGCTGTACGCGCCGAAGGACGATGAGAATATCAAGGCGGGCGAGCGCGCTTTTTACACGCGCCGAAACGTCCTGATTTTGGGCGGGCTTTGCGAGCAGATCGGTAAAATCCCGCAAAAATTTCGCGATTTTTTCACCGCGCCGCTACTTAGCGAGTCGAGCATCCACTCAAACACGGGCGGCGTTTTTAAAGGCTTTTACAAGGATAAAGCGGGCATAGGCAAGTTCGGCGGCAGCGGCGAAAACGCGCTAGCTCGCATAATGGGCGAGATTTCTTTGCGCCTGCCCGTGCTTTCAAATTTCGCCTGCGAAAGCGCGGTCTTTCAAGAGGACGCCGCGAGCTTTGCAAAGAGCGCGCGCGAGCGCTTTTCGCAGCTTGACGTCGCGTATTTTGATCCCCCTTACAATCAGCACCCCTATGGCTCGAACTATTTTATGCTAAATTTGATCACGGATTTTATAAACGAGGGTAAGAGCCCAAACGTCGCCGAGCTTAGCAGGGTATCTGGGATCCCCGCAGACTGGAACCGCTCGGCGTATAATAAAAAATCAAGCGCCGCGGATGAATTTTTCGCGCTGCTGGCGAAATTTCCGGCGAAATTTTTAATAATCTCTTTTAATTCCGAGGGCTTTATCTCGAAGGCGGAA
>CAUSBF010000182.1:0-3753 GCA_963529595.1 uncultured Campylobacter sp. | reverse complement strand
TTTGCGCCACGAACTCTCGTCGTTTAGCACGATCCAGCGCTTCTCCTCCTCGCGGTAAAACCAGTCCTTGTCGATCTGATAGTAGATCTGGCATCCCGAAATTTCGATGATGTTGGCGATGTTATTGTCGTGGTAGTTGTTCTCATCAAAGTCGGTGAAGGTACGCTGCCCCATCTCGGCGTAGAGCTCGTTTAAAATTTGAAGCATCTCGCTTAGGCGCGTATCCATCTTCTCGACCTGAAGCCCAAGCTCGTTAGCCTCTCTGAATAAGATCGGATAGTCGTGCGACGGATAGCCGCTGTTTAGCTTGTCGCTGATAAAGGCGATCTTTTGCTCATCTTCGAAGTGATAGCGCAGAATTTCGCGGCAAATTTTGAGCGACAGGCTGCTTGCGCGATCGACGGCGCCGAAAACGAGCGGATGGATATATTTGTAAAGCTCCTTGTACGGATTCTCGTCGTTCGGGCGCTCGTTGTTTTTCCAAAGCTTAACCACGCGGCTTAACTCGTCCATCGAGACGTTGGCTTGATCGTTGGTGTTCGTAACCGGCGAAAGCTCGTGGCGCAGCGAGGTATCGACCGACGTGAGATAACCCAGCGGCCCCATTAAAATTTTATTCGCCCCAAGCGCCATCATCGTAGCCGCCGAAGCGCAGTTTGCCGGCACCAGCGCGATCAGCTCGTCGCAGTGGTTGCGCAGGATCGAGACGATCTTAAGCGATGCTATGCCGCTGCCGCCGTCAGATTTGATGTAAAGGTAGAGCTTTTCGAAATGCTTGCCCTTTAGGTGGTCGTTGATACTGATCGCGTCGTTGCCGCAGACGCTGCCCGCGCCCGAATTGAAGTAGGTAAGCAGCGGCGCGCCCAGATATTTCTCGATATTGGTGATGATCTCTTGGGTTTGTCGCATCAAAATCGGTGGTTGCTTCGCCGCTTTTTTAGCGCCGTGCTTCTGCGGCTCTTCGTCTTTGGATAAAAATCCCATGTTTTTCCTTTCGTGTTGGTTTGGTTTTTAAAATTTTATTTCATAAATAACAAGCAGCCTTAACGCTATCGCATATTAAAATTTCAACATTCGCGCATACTACTTGCCGCCTTTATCTTGCGCTAAATTCTCGTGCTGCATGCTAGACTACATGCACAATGTGCATAAGAGCTGCATTAAGCGCCCTGCAGGTCTTACGAGCTTGGAATTTTAAATTTAGATACAAATTTAACTGTGCCGCACGCTTTGACATTTCACTGCCGCGCTGCAGCCAATCTCTCGCGACCTGAAATTTTCGCACGCCGCGCATATTGCGATATCGCTCCTTAAATTCTAATCCTTCGCAGCACCTTTCCGCCGTATCGCGAGCCCTACCTTAAAATTTCAAGGCGTTTTGCGCCCTCAAATTTTAAAATTTGCTCGCCCTACTTCTCGCCGAAGCGCTCCTTTAAAATTTTATACGCCTCGTTGATCTCCTGAAGCTTCTTCGTGCCCTCCTGGATGATCTCCTCGTCCGCGCCCTTGCCCATCAGGATGTCGGGGTGGTATTTTTTCACGAGCTCGCGATATTTTTTCTTGATCTCACTAAACGTAGCGTCCTTGGAGAGTCCCAAAATTTCATACGGATCTCTTTTGCTTTTAGCAGAGCTTTGCGAGCCGCCAGAATAACCGCCGTAACCGCTAGAACTTTGCGAGCCCCCGTAGCCCGTACCGGCCGAGCCGCCATAGCCGTAGCCCGTGCCGCCGCCGTAACTGCTGCTGCCGTAGCCGCCGGTGCTTCTGCCGCCGTATTTGTCCCAATATCCGCCGCTTCTTGTGCTATAGCCGTCGTATTCGTCGTAAGCGGAATCGCTTTGCGCGCCGCCATTTTCGTAATATGTGCCGTAAAAGCTGCGCTCAAAGGTCGCAAACATCTGGCTTTGGATATGCTCGGGCAAGCCCAATCCGTCGCAGATCTGTGAGATCGTGCGCCGCTCTGCCGCGCTAAAACCGCGATCGACGTAGGCTAAATTTAAAAAGAAATAGATTAGCCCAGTTTTGCGGCTCGGGCTCGGGCGGTAGGTTTGGTTATATTTCTCGGCGAGCTCGCGCACGTTTGCAAGGCTTTCTTTCTCGACTTTGTAAACGAGCTTCAGCGCCTCGCGTTCGCGCTCGCCAGCGCCCATTTGGCGTACCAAATCGTCCAAAATTTCGCTTATCATCGCGGCTTCGGACTCGCTTACGTGCCCGTCGCTTTTGGCGACCTTGGCTAGAAGCGCTACTAAAATTTTAGCCTCTCCTAGCTGCATTAGCGCCTTGCCGCGATAACCGGAATTACCGAAAACTCCGCCGATCTGGGCAAAAATATAAAGCGCGATTAAAAGAAATACAATGCCGAGCACGCGCTAATCTTCGCTCTTTACGATCTTGGCAAACTCGCCGAAGTAAATTTCTTTTAGCGCGTTTATGTTTTTACGGACGGAATTTATGCGAAACTCTTCGCCGCCGCTGATGCCTAGTCGCATTAAGCTTAGCCCGTATTTTGCGGCCAGCTCTTTAAATTTCTCCTCGTCGCGCACGCCGAAAATCGCGCGCGAAAAGCTCTCGTCGAAAATATCTCTGCTATCGTCGCAGCTCATCTCAAACTCGCCGCCGATGCCGCCTACGCACGCCATCTTAGCTAGCGTAATCGCCACGCCGCCGATACCTACGGAGTTTGCAAATTCCAAAACTCCGCTCTTGCCTGCTTCTATCGCAAAGTCCCACAGAGCGCGCTCGACTTTTAAGCTTAACTCAGGTAGGCTGCCTGCGACGCGATTTTCCACCGCTTTCATATAAAGCGAGCCCGCAAAAACGCCCTTTGTGTCACCCGCCAGATAGACGCTCACGCCGCTAGCACAAAAATCGCTAGGGATGATCTCGCCCTCGTTTGTGCCCACACACACGATCGCGGGAGTGGGCTGGATGCTAACGCCACCCGTTTCGTTATACAGGCTTACGTTGCCGCTGATGACCGGGGTATTTAGCGCGGCGCAAGCCTGCTTGATCCCCTCGCAGCCCTGCGCGAACTGCCACATAACCTCTGGATTTTGCGGATTGCCGTAGTTTAGGCAGTCGGTGATGGCTAGAGGCGTCGCGCCGCTCATAGCGACCTTTCGCCCCGCCGACGCTACCGCTAGCGCCGCGCCTATGCGAGGATGGACGTAATTCATCCGCGTGTTGCAATCCGCAGCCATTGCGAGCTTGACGCCGTTTTGCTTAACTCGCATCACCGCAGCGCCTAGCATACCGGGGCGCTTGGCGGAGTTTAGCCCTACGTTGGCGTCGTATTGATCGTAGATGTAGGATTTATTTAGCACTTCGGGGTCCTCAAAAATTTTATCAAACGCCGCGTCTAGCTCGCGCTCGCTTGCGCCGCAGCCGCATAAATTTTGCCGCGCGATTTGCGCCATATATGCAGGCTCTTTTATCGGGCGATCCAGCACGGGCGCTGCCTCGCTAAGCGGTTCGATCGGGATAACGCCCGCTAGCTCGCCGTGCCAAAAAAGCTCCATCTTGCCGCTATCCGTCACCTCGCCGATGACGGCGGCATCAAGATCCCATTTGGCAAAAATTTCTTTGATTTTCTCCTCGCAACCCTTTTTGGCGCAGATCAGCATGCGCTCTTGGCTCTCGCTTAGCATAAGCTCGTACGGGCTCATCCCTGCCTCGCGCATCGGCACCTTGTCTAAGCTTAACCTCATGCCGCTACCGCTACGCCCCGCCATCTCAAAGCTGCTTGAAGTAAGC
>CAUSBF010000181.1:0-3862 GCA_963529595.1 uncultured Campylobacter sp. | reverse complement strand
AAGACTTTTCGGCGAGGCGTATCTCTACGACAGCGAAGTCGATCCGCAGACCAAACGCGTTAAGCTTTACCAAAAGGTCCACGTCGTCGCAGATGATGACGAGCGGCTCGGCGATCACAACTTCATCGCGCTTAGCGAAGCCAAAAAAATAGGTGAAAACGCAGAGATCGGCGATGAGCTAAGCTACGAAATAAATATCGAAAACCTCGGTCGCACGGCTTCCGGTGTGCTGGCTAGAGAGCTAAATTTTCATATCCAGCGGCTGCTTGAAGAGAAAATTTTTGAAAACTATAAAAGTAAGGTAGGCACTCTCACCCACGGCACGGTCACTAAGATCGATCACGACGGCACGACCTACGTAGAGATCGAGGATACGAAGGCCTTCATGCCGCAAAAAAACCGCATCAAGGGCGAAAATTTCAAAGTGGGCGACGTGCTGCAAGCCGTCATTAAAAACGTAGCCATTGACAAATCCCACGGCATCAGGCTGGAGCTTTCGCGCACCAGCCCGAAATTTCTAGAAGCCCTACTCGCCGCCGAAGTCCCCGAGATCAAAGACGGCAGCGTCATCATCCAAGCCTGCGCAAGGATTCCGGGCAGGCGCGCTAAGATCGCACTTAGCGCCGTCTCGCCAAATGTCGATCCGGTAGGTGCCACCGTCGGCAAAGGAGGCGCTCGCATCGACGCGGTGAGTAGATTTTTAAGCAAAAATTTGCAAGACGGAAGCGGCGGCGAGAGCATCGACGCGTTTGAATACTCCGCAAGCCCCGAAATTTTGATCACTCGTGCAATGGCGCCTGCGATCGTAAACTCGGTCAAAATAGCGCAGGACGGCAAGGCGATCGTCTATGTAAACCCCGATCAAAAAAGTAAAGCGATCGGCAAAAACGGCCTAAATATCCGCCTAGCTTCGATGCTATGCGGCTGCGAGATCGAGCTTATCGAAACCGGCTTGGCGAGCGAGAAAAAGGTCTCCAAGGAAGAAGGTCTTAAAAATCTCGAAGCGCTTTTCGGCGAGCTGTAAAGCTCACGCGCTTTGCTTTTTGAAATTTTGTAAGTTGCGCTTTTTATAAAATTCTATACTTTTCGGATTTTATAAATTGTAAATTTCGTGTTTTGAAAATTCTGCAGCAAGGTGGAATTCTGTTTTGCGTGTAGAATGTGTAGAATCTGAAGCGAGCGGTAATTTTGCGAATTCGGTAGCTAGCGAAATTTGTAAATTTAATGCTCTATGGAATTCTAATATAAAATTTTACCGAGCGCGGAATTTTAAAATTTAGCGCCAAAGCAAATTTTGACCGAAATTTTGCGGCAAAGAATTCTAAGCTTAAATTCTATTCATTCGCGGATTTGAATTGACGCGATATTTTAAATTTACACGGCGCGCAAAATTCCAACCCAAGCTAGGTCGTGCCTACCACTCGTATAAAATTTCAACGCCACCGTAATGCCAAAACGCCTTCGGCGCGAGGTATTCGCCGCCTAGGACAGCTAGGTTGAGTTCGAAATACTGCGGCGAAAATTCCGTTATTTTTGAAATTTCTTGCTCAAGCAGCGTCGTGCAGTAGAGGTTCGCTTCGCCGCGAGGTCTTAGCGTAAAACTTTCGCCGACGCGCCTAAGTAAAGAAGCGGCGAGGCGCGCCTTTTGCTCATCGCTTAAAAATTTCATCCGCGCCGCGCCGAAGTCTCGCGCATGCGCTAAAAACTCCCGCATCGAAACGGCCGCCACGCCGTCTCGCTCGCCTTCGCCCGTTACGGCATGCACCACCAAAAGCGGATTCTCGCGCACGATAATGCCTACGTGCGAGTATTTAAAATTTGTTGCGGTTGCGATTATGCGGCTATCGGTGACATCGCCCATGCGAAAGACGAGATCGCCCGTGTGTAGATTTGATAAAATTTCATCCGGCACCCGCAGCGGCTCCTTTGCCGTAGGCGCGCGCGTGAGCATCCAAAACTCGCCGAGCCCACCTAGAGCGAAGATTAGACAGATGAGAAGCTTTTTGGCTAAAGCGCAACCTTCCATTTGCCGTCTTTTTTGACGAGTTTAACGCTCTCGGTGCGGTTCGTGCCGTTTTTAAAAGACACGACGACTTTCACGAGCGCCGATTTCTCGTCGCTATTTTGCAGCTCGCCCGAGACGCCTTTTAGCCCGTCGCGCTTGGAAGCCTCCTCCTTGCCGGCACCCGCCATTTGCATCAGTTTGCCGTTTATCATCTGCATAGAGCCGTCGTCCGATCTGTCCTTATCAGGTATGTCTATAGCATCCACCAAAGTCTTAGAATCGCCCTCGTATAGGGCTCTGATGAAGTCCTCGGCTACGCCTTTCGGGTCGCTGCCGCAGCCTGCCAGAACGAATATCGCAATGAGCGCGAGTAGAAATTTTTTCATAAGCTCTCCTCGTAGAAATTTTGAGATTTTATATACAAACGATAAATATTTTTTAAATTCAGATCTTTCTGCTCGGATGGAATTTATATCGCGTTTAGATTTGTAAAAGGCGTATTCGGTCGTGCTTTTGCTGAATTAAAATAGAATTTTGCATTCGAAGGAAAGCTCGTCTTGCCTCGATAAAATTTTATCTTGCCGAAGCAAAATTTTATAGCAACTCCTGCGAACCGTGTCTTGCGGCACACTACTCAAACGGTGCCCAAACTCATTCGGTAGCGCGCGAGGCGAGCTTTGCTTGTCGGAACTGAAATTTAGCCGTATTTTGCAGCTAAAATTTTAAAATTTCAATGCCGCCTTCGTAGGATTGCTCGCTCGCGATTTAGCTTTTTGCTGCGACACTCGCGAAATTATAAGGAAATTTTACCTAAATAGGGCTATAATCCAATAATTCATTTCATAAAGGAATATCATGGAGACATGGGCGGCTTGGGCGCTCACATCAGCACTCTTTGCGGCGCTGACCGCGATATTTGCAAAAATCGGACTCGAAAGGGATCAACTCTCACTTCGCGACTTTTATCCGCACGATCATCATCGCCTTTTGCCTAGCCGTGTTCCTACGCTACGCTAAAGCCTGGCAGCCGCTATCTAGTCTGAGCCCTCGCAACTGGGTATTTTTGATACTAAGTGGGCTAGCGACGGGTGCATCGTGGCTAGCGTATTTCAAAGCCCTACAAATCGGCAAAGCCTATCAAGTAGCACCGATCGATAAACTAAGCGTGGTGCTCGTTGTAATAATTGCAGTGATATTTTTAGGCGAGCGCCCGAGTCTTCGCGAATGGCTTGCGCTAGCACTCATCGGCGCGGGAGTGATGATGCTGGCGTTTAAATAGGGTGAATTGCTTTAAATCTATCTCTTGTGGTCTTTTTAACCGCCACGCTCGCGCTATACTATACGCTTTGATCAGATAAACCCACTGCCACTTCTGCAAAATTGCCACCCTAAACCGTTATGATTTCTTATGGCTTGACTTTAGCCTACACGATTTTTAGGCATTAGCTGAAACGCGCCGATAATCGATTTGCCAATACCTTGCTGTAGTTAGGTGGTCTTTGGGATAGTTTTAGTTCTGTTTAAAAGCAGTGAGATTAAAATTTATGATAAATCAGGAATTAGCACCTTAAAATTCCAAAAATATCGGCTCGCCGTACCATAAAATAAAATCGCATCCGCAAGTTTAAATCGAACTGTAAACTTCTAAATCTACAGTATAGTCGAGTAAGCTAATTACGCAAGATTCGAATTAAAATCTTGCACACTTCCATAGCTCCGCCTAAATCTATATACTTGCTACGTAGATCATACATTTGTCGCAAGCGCTAGGCTTGTAGAATAATAAGCTAAGACCGGGAGAAATTACTCTCCCTTACCCTTCTTGCCCCTCTTACCTTTAGCCTTAGATGATCTCTC
>CAUSBF010000180.1:0-3863 GCA_963529595.1 uncultured Campylobacter sp. | reverse complement strand
AAATATCAAGCTTCGCTAACGCCGCGCTGTTTTCGCGCACGAGTGAGCCGTTTGAGAGCACAAGCAGCTTCTGCGGCAGGTGCAGCGCCTTTAGCGCATCCACGAGCTCTGCAAAGCGCGGATGCAGCGTAGGCTCGCCGTTTGCGGTGATCGTGATGACGTCTATGTTAGGGTGTGCTGCTAGCGCAGATTTAAGCTCCTCTATGAGTTCAGCTATGGGTGCAGGCTCTCTCATCGCGCTTACCGGCTTGCCCGCGCCCAGCTCGCAATAGACGCAGTTGAAGTTGCACTGCTTGCGCTGCGGGCTCAGATCGATGCCGAGGCTGCGCCCGAACCTACGCGAAGCGACGGGCCCGAAAATATATCTCATTTTTACTCCATGATTTGATTTGCGGGGTTTGCTTGCGCGCAGAATTTGCTTTGAATTGCGCTTTAAATTTTGTTTTCGCGTGCCGAAATTTAGCGCCGTTTTTATGCGAAATTTCATTTCCGCGCGCCAACCCCGCTATGGCGAAATTTTAAACTTAGAGCTTTGAATTTATCCTTAAATCTAGGGGGCTGTGCGAAATTCATAAAAAATTCACCTTATGTGCGGACGAGTGAGCTTTGAAATTCCAAAATTCCCAGAATTTCGCTAAAATTGCGGGCAAATTTTAAAAAAGGCAAAATTTTGACTATTTACGATTTGGAGCGCCTGCGACTGGACGCCAAAAAGCACGTGGAGCAGCTAAAGCTCGTAGCCGTCATAAGTACGATCGCCCTGTTTGCGGTATTCGGCGTCATCGCGTATTTTGCGCGCAGGCAGGGCGTGCAGAGCTTTAGCGCGACGCTGCTTATGCTGCTGGCGGTCGCCTCGCTCGCCGTAAGCCTTAAAGAGGTGCACTTAAACGGCTGGCAAAAGGATCTCATCGGCAGGGAAAATATTTTGAAATTTGGCGCGGTAGCGATCTCGTTTTTGATCTTCAAATACTCCGCAGCCTTGCCGCAGGCGCTGATAGGCCTGACTGCGCTCGCGCTTGGGGCGTGGCTAGCAGCGCGGCTTTACGCGCTCGGCGTAAGAAGCATGCAAGAGATCTTTACCGGGCGGTACCGCCAAAGCTACAAACAGCACTATCTAACGCCTTTCGTGCGCGAGCTCGGCTACGAATACGTCTCCTACGGCAGCGTGCCGTTTTGGCGCGTGGTGCAGAGCGATCTGTTCGAGTTTATCGAAAATCTGCACGGCAACGACCGCGTAGGCGGCGCGTGGCAGGGGGTGAGCTTCGAGTTTAGCGACGTGAGCTTTTTTCATCAAAATTTGCAGCACGAGCTCGTGGGGGCGTTTTTCGTGGCGGAATTTAACAAACGCATCATCGCGCCCGTTTTCATCTATCCGCGCGAGATACAAAATAAACAGCACGTAGGTCTAAAGCCCGTTGCGATGGATAACGTGGAGTTTGCCGCGCGCTACAAGGTGCTTAGCGACGAGCCGCAAAACGCGATGTACGTGCTAACTCCTGCATTTATGGAGCGGTTTTTGGCGGTGGGCGATGCGCTCGGAGCGCAGATCTGGGCGAGCATCAGAGAGCGGCGGATCCATATTTTCGTGCACACCGGGCGCGATAATTTCGAGCCTAGCGTCTATGAAAGCGTGCTGCGCCGCGACCCCGCAAGCGAGATAAAGAGCGAAATTTTAAACTTTTTGAGTATCGTTAAAATTTTAAAACTGAACGTAAGGATTTGGATTTAATAAAATTTGAGCGGTATTTTTGCTAAAAATTTTTAACTCTTAAAAGATAATTCGGCGCGTCTAGGCTTATCAAATTTTGATTTCATACGAGGCTATCTTCTAAACATTTATCGCATAACTGCTTATCAAATTTTTGCTTTACGTCTAAATCTGCTCTTTACTCCTAGCCTATATAAAAATTTGCGGTCTAATTTTGTCTAAATTTTTTCCTGTTTTTAATAGAAAATAGGTTTTTAGCTCCTTGTATTCGCTGCTCGTTAAAATCGAGGCGTCGATAATGAAATGCTTATCAAAGATGATCAAACTATCGCCGCTTAGCATATCCAGTCCAAGTCCTAGCCCGTTTATTATCCTAAAAATTAGCAATGGAAGCATGCCGAGCCCAAATGCTATCGGTACCACGAATGGGGCTATCGCATAGCCTTTAAAGTAAAAAACCGTTGACATCAAAACGAAGTAGATCATAACGACGCAAAATCCAAACTTTTTTGTAGCAATCGGTGATTGAAATTCGGAAGGTCCGAAGGTTCGTTTAATCTCCACTATATTTGATAGTTCTATCTTAAATAAGATCAAATTCTTCTTCGTAGAAAAATACTCTATGGTGGAATTTTTAAATTTAATATAGCAGCTTCCGAGCTCTTTTGGGCGCCTAGTTAGCTCTCCGAGATGCCTATATGGAGAGAGGTATGAAATAATATCTAAAAGAAATAGAAACGGCAGGTATAGTTTTATCATTTCTATCGAGTTGTCTTTGATGATTATCGGATATTTGTCGTAGTCTCTAGACTCGGCTTTTTCTAGTGTAGTACTGATTTTAAATTTATCCAAATTTAGCTCTTTATAAATAGAATTTTAAAGCGTTTTATATGTTCTCAAATAGGGCGGCGGCGCGCAAGTGCGGCGGATAATCCACTATCCGCCACAGCACGGCTCGTAAAACTGCGCCGCGCCGCTGGTCTGCAAAACGCGCCTCTTAAAGCGTAAAAAACCGCGGCGCCTTGCTAACTCGTAAAATTTTGGCTCGCCAAAGTCGCGCTACGCCGCACAACCAGCTTAAAATCACGCCCCGCAAAAACAGCGCTCGCGCCACCAGTTTGCAAAACCGCACTCCGTAAAACGTAAAATCTGCGGCTTGCAAAATCAAGCCGCAGCATTCAAAAGCGGTAAGCTTTAAATTTTTGGAATTCTGATCTTCTGCCCCGGATAGATGAGGTTCGCGTCTTTGATAACCTCGCGGTTGGCGTCGAAAATAACCTTGTATTTATTCGCGTCACCGTAGAATTTATTCGCGATTTTAGATAGGTTATCGCCCTTTACGATGGTGTAGTAGTTCTCGGCGCTATCCTCTCTAATGCCCTCGATCTGCACGTTTTTGATGCCTGCGGTGTTGCCCGCGATGAGGGCTGCTTTTTCGAGAGTTTCATTATCGGCGTTGCCGCTGATTTTGACGGTGTCGCCCTGCACCTCGACCTCTAGCCCCTCTACCGGCGTCGAGCTGAGATTGGTGGCGATCTCGTCTTTTACGGATTTGGCGTCATCGCCTAAACCTAGTAGTTTCTTGCCTGCTTCGGCTACGAATGAAAGTAAACCCATTGTCTTCTCCTTTGGTTAAAGTGGCGAAATTTTATCTTAAATTTACCAACGATCAGCTTAGATGCATATCCTTACGGCTCCGACCTAGCCCAATGATGCGACCTACTGCGCTCACTCTATGCGCGACGGCAGGTTTTCAGACCATCATCGCCGCGCCCGTCTATTCAGATTTGCAGCGTATGAATTATCAGCGCCGTGACTACGCTAAATTTTTCGTCAGTAAATTTCTAGCGATCACGGCGCATACGATGCTAAAAACGACGACCGAATATGAGTTTATATTTAGCCCGCAAAATCCCGCGCTTAGGGCAAAGGCACAAAGTGGCGCGTTTAGATTGATCGCTAAAAAGGCAGCCCCTCCGCAAACCCCCGCTGCGCTTAGGCTAATAGGCAGAATTTCGCCGATCGCAAACCCCGCGCATAGCCCCAAAACTGCGCCCAGCGCGAAACTCGGCGTGAGCGTGCCGCCGTATCCACCGCAGCGAAAGATCATCAAAATGCAAAATGCCTTACAAAGCAAGATCGCAAGCAAATAGGG
>CAUSBF010000179.1:0-3865 GCA_963529595.1 uncultured Campylobacter sp. | reverse complement strand
GCTGATAATCGACGAGGTAATGAGCGGTTTTCGCGCGAGCGAGCTAGGCAGCTACGGCATCTACGGCATCTACGGCGATCTGGTAACCTTCGGCAAGGTCATCGGAGGCGGCATGAGCGTGGCGGCGTTTGCGGGCAAGCGCGAAATCATGGATATGATAAGCCCGCTAGGAGCGGTATATCAAGCGGGCACGCTAAGCGGAAACCCCGTCGCAATGGCTGCGGGCATCGCTAGCCTAAGTAAAATTTACGCTAGCAGCGGCCTTTACGAAAGGCTCGGCGAGCTTGCCCGCAGACTTACGGACGGGCTTTGCGCCATAGCGCAGCGCCGTGGCATCGCGCTGCAAACCGCCTGCGTCGGCTCGATGTTCGGCTACTTTTTTGCAGATGAAGAGGTGCGCGACTATGACGGCGCTTTGCGGGCAGACACCGCGCGCTTTGCGAAATTTCACGGCGAGATGATTAAGCGCGGCGTATTTTTGGCGCCTAGTCAGTTTGAGACAGGCTTTATCTGCGCCAGCATGGACGAAGCGCAGATCGACTTTGCGCTAAACGCCGCGGATGAAGCGATGGCGGCGCTTTAAGGGCTACGTTTTAAAATTTTACGGATTTTAGATGAGAGTAACGAAAAATTTAAACAAAATCGTAAGGGGCGCCTGCGACATCAGCCTAGGCATCTCGATCGTCGTAGCGATCGGCATCGGAGTAGCGATCGGGCTTGGGCTGCGGCATCTCACGGGCTCGCTGCTTCTGCTCTGGTTTGGCATCGCTATCGGCATCGCAGCGGCGTTTCTGAACGTTTACCGCGCGTGCAAGGCGCTAAATTCGAGCTTAAAAGAGCTTGAAAACGATCCGAAATACAAGGCGGATCCGAAAAATTTCGACGACGACGATGAATGGGATGAGCGGGATTGAGTAGGCGGTTTTTGCTCATATACTGCGCGCTAAACGCGGCGTTTGTCCTGCTTGGGCTAGCGCTTTGCGGCGGCGGGTTTTTCGGCTCGGGATCTTTCGGCGTGCGGGCGCTTGCCTGGCTTCTTAGCTTAGAGGCCGGATTTTTGGGCGCATTCGGCGCGGTATATTTTTCGTTTCGCGCTTACCGCAACAAAATAGAAGATGAGCTAAGAGCCGGCAAATACGATGAAATTTTACGGCAAAGCTCTAAAAATTCCACTGGTTTTATAAGCGGCGAAACTTCCGCAAACGATACGAATTCCGCAAACTTTGGCGGCAAAAACCGAGGCAGCATAGGCGGCGGCGATAAAATTTTATATAGCGAAGTTTACGGCAGCGAAATTTTAAAGAGCGAAAGCTTTAGCGATCTAAATTTAGGCGCCAAAATTTCAAACGCGCGAAATTTCAAAGGCGCCGTAAATTTCACAAGCGGCGAGACCCGCATCGAAAACGATGATAGCCGCGTCATGCACGATGAAACCGCCGCCGAGTGTGCCGCAAACTCCACCGAGCGTACCGCAAGCTCCGCTGGGTGCGTCGCAAACTCCGCCGATATAAATTTTACTCGCGGCTCAAATTTAGACGCCGAATACGGCGGAGCCGCCGCTGGCGAGTGCGACGTAAATTCTACGAAGAGCGACGACAAAACCTCCGCTTGCGGCGTAACCGCTTTGGGACACATCGCCGATAAATTTAAAATGAATGGCGGTGAGACTTGCGGCAACTCACACGGCAGCATAAACGACGAAGCTAGCGATAGTTCGCAGGGCGGCATAGGCGAGCGCTGCGACGACTTAAAAAATGCAGCGAGCAGCTATCTGGGCGGCAGCTTAGATAGCAGCGAGCGGAGCGACGGCGTAGATCACAGCAATCATAGCGGCAGCGCAGATCGCAGCAATCATAGCGATGGCACAGATAACGGCAATCGTGGCGGCGATGTAGATAGCGGCGAGCAGAGCGACGGTACGAGCGATTTTGGGGGCGGGATTGGCGCCGCGCGCGACGAATCAAAGGATGGTTTAGAAGGCGCGGACGATTTTGAGGGAGAGCTTGAGCGGAGAGAAGTTCGGAGTAATTTTGCGGGGGCGTTTTTATCTCCGTTTAAAATTCTGTCCTACGCGGCGCTCGTGGCGGCGATTTACCTGCTTGCCAAGCTGTCCTTGCTAAACCCGCTGGCGATTATTTTGGGCGTTACGATCATTCCTCTGGGTACGATGATGGTTGCCTTCGCTAACAAAGATGCGCGCTAAGCTCAAACGGCGCGAGCAGACGCTTTAAATTTTAAAATTTAGCTTCAGCAGGATTGAGCGCAGTCAGACGCAGGATAAAATCGCGGCAACGCCAGCCATCGCGAGCCGTGCCACGGACGCCGCGCGTTTCGGCACGTACTCGGGCGCGCTAAATTTATAAAATTTACGCCGCACATCTTTGAACTTCTGCGTAAATTTAAACCGCTCATTGCAAGCCGTAGAAATTTTACCGGCATCTCTCGCATAATTCTAAAACTAAATTTAACCGCCGCAAATTGCAATTCAGCGCGAAATCCTTATCTATATTTAATTAAATTTTAGCTACCATTATGCAAAATTTGAGGAAACATTATGAATTACGATACCTTGAAAAAAATCTTTTTTCGATTTGATCCAGAAACCGCTCATAAGATCGCAGAATTCGGACTTCGCGCGCTCTATGCGACTCCAGGCGGGCTTGAGGCTTTGGCAAAATTCGGCGTTTATAAAGATGAAATTTTAACTCAAAATATATGGAATCTCAGCTTCGATAATCCAGTAGGTATCGCGGGTGGCTTCGACAAAAACGCCACGATGATCGCGCCGCTGGCTGCTCTTGGCTTCGGACACATCGATTTTGGCACCTTTACGCCGCGACCTCAAAGCGGCAACGAAAAGCCGCGACTTTTTCGCCTCGTTAGCGAGCAGAGCATCCAAAACGCGATGGGCTTTAACAACGAAGGCGCCGATATTATCGAGCATCGCGTGCGAAAAATTTATCCTTTTAAAATCCCGATCGCCGCAAATATCGGCAAAAATAAGGCCACTTCGAACGAGGACGCGCTGAGCGATTATGAGGTCTTGACGCGTAAATTTGACGGGCTGTGCGATTTTTTCATCATCAACGTAAGCTCGCCGAACACCCCGAATCTACGCGCTTTGCAAGAAAACAGCTTCATAAGCGAGCTGATCAGAGCGATGAAAAAGATCACGAACAGGCCGCTCGTCTTAAAGCTGGCGCCCGATATGAGCGCGGATCAGGCGATAGCGCTGTGCGAGTGCGCGGTGCAAAGCGGCGCAAGCGGCATCATCATAAACAACACGAGCGTCGATTATTCGCTAAGCCCCAATGCCAGGGACTTCGGCGGCCTGAGCGGCAGGCTGATCACCGAAAAATCGCGAAAGCTTTTCGCACAGGTCGCTCGCGAGCTCTTCGGTCGCACGATCCTAATCAGCTGCGGCGGCATAGACAGCGCGCAGGAGGCCTACGAACGCATCAAATCAGGCGCGAGCCTGGTTCAAATTTTTACCGCCTTTATCTTCAAAGGCCCGTTCGTCGCAAAATCGATTAACGAGGGGCTGGCGGAGCTTCTGCGCGCGGATGGCTTTAAAAACATCAGCGAGGCGGTCGGAGCGAATTTAAAAGATCGCGCGGGTGAAGGATACGGCATCAGAAATGATCTGGCGGAAAACCTCGGCAATGGCGCGGACTTTGGCGCTTGCGAAGACAAAGAGGCGGATACCAAAACGGATGAAATTTTGAGTGCGACCAAAGGCGAGGAAACGAGCGAAATTTCAAACGCACCCGAAAGTAAGAATGCGGACGAAAATTCTAACGACGGCAAAAGCGAAATATCAAGCGCCCAAGCTGATAAAATTCCCGCTGTTCAAACAGACTCAAGC
>CAUSBF010000178.1:0-3911 GCA_963529595.1 uncultured Campylobacter sp. | reverse complement strand
CAAGCCACCTTTTAATATCTACCTTCTTGATGCAGGCGGCATCTTTTGGCATATATTTCGTATGAGAAAACGCGAATTTTTGAGCACGACTCTGCTCAAAATTTATCTGCCCGAGAGCTTCGAGATAGTCTCGGGCGATAGAGGTGAGGGTCATATCACGCCTCTTGATACTTGTGCTTTCCATTTTTCCCCAGGACCTATGCTCTCAAATTTCTTTTGTGTATGTAGTATTATCCCACCCGACAAATTCATTGTAGAAGTCGAAGCAGCAATCGCTCTGAAACTCATCAAGGCTCAACCATGCTTGCCCCTCGGCCACCAAAACATCTTTGATGATATTAGCAGGATAAAATATTGCATTATCGTAGCTCTGTAGTCCTACGATTTTGCCATCTTCATCATAAACGATTATTCCAGCCGGATTATGACCTAAACTAAACTCTTCACTATTTAAAAGCCTTGCCGCTTCGACACCTTGTTCCCAAAATAGCTTTTTCATTTGCCATCCTTTATTAAATTTGATATAATAAAGGCTCCTTTTGAGGAGCAACTTGCGGCGAGATGTTTTTTTCATTGGGTCTCGCCGCACCTCTTGAGATTGTATTGTTTCAATCTCTTTTTATGGTATTATTGTATCGTATCAATACTTAAAAACTTCTTAATGATGTATCTTAAAAATACAAAACTTGATTTTCTTGTATTTTTTTGCTACAATTCCGAAAGATACAATATAGGTAATGCAAAATGAATAAAGAAAAATTCCAAAAAATGCTGGATGCTGCGGGGCTCAACAAAAAAGAGTTTGCCGAAATTTCTAAAATCCCATACCCGACGGTGCGCGGATGGGGTTCCACTACGTCGTTTCCTCCATACCTCGAGTTTTTGATTGAAAATTATGTCAAAAGCCGCAAATTCGACAAGATCAAAGAGCTCATCAAGGACGAAATAGCCGCGGAGCTTTAGGCTTACCGCGCCGCTACGGCTCATCGTCGTAGCGCCCAGGCGCGAATTTGGCGCATCAATCGCCGCACACATTCGTAACGACCCCGCTGCCGCAAAGAGCGAAATCCAGCCAAATTTAACCCATGCAAAACCGCGCACTCGCCCGTGCAACATCGCCACACGGACGGAGCAGGCGGCTTTTGCGATCCTTGCGACCGCGCCGCGAGCAAACGCCCTCTGCCTAGACTTGTTAAAATGTCTAGGCACTCCGGGCTGTGCTTGCTGGCGATTATATAGCGCCTGGCGCGCCGCTTTGATCGAGCCGAAGCCCTCTAGCGTCCACAAGTGCGCCCGCGCCGGGTAAGCGCCAACGCCGCCTGCTTACGCATACACCTTGGCACGAGAACCAGCGCGTGAAGCTTCGCAGAGCAGATAGTAGGAAATACCGACGGGGGAGGGGCGGCAAGCGGGTTTTTCGGGGGTGCACCGCTCCGTTTTTGGGACAGATTGCGGATTTTTGGCGCTGAAGCTTGGACAAATTGAGGCGAATTCGGCTTAAGGTTCGGGGCGGGGTCTGCGGTCAAATTTCGTGAAAATACATATTTTTGAAAAGAATTATTTTCAATAGTTAATTTTATAAAACGCCCTAAAATAGGCATTTGAAAGAGCCGTGAAAATTAAGTTTAAGTTTCAAACGGCAAAAACGATGCGAATTTGTCCGTTTTCGCTTAAGGAAAGTGTGAAAATTTAGGCGCGAGCGCTTTAAGTTTCGCGCGCAATTTCGGCGGCGTCTTGATAACTATTTGCTTAAATCCTATGCACCTGCTCTGTGATTATATCATAAACTATTGCAGACGCGCTGCTATGGGGCTTTGATAGCGCCCGCCTGCTCTCTTGATGGGGGGGCTATGACCCCACTCGGAATTTTCCGCCCAATACTGACGGTGTAGAGAAAAATTTCAAAATTTAGACTTTTTGTCCCGCGAAAGATACGAGCACATTTTATTATCTGCTTAAAATTTAAGCCCGCTTTTTTTTGTCCCACGATCTGCAAAACGAGCGTAAGCATTAGGGCTTTGCGCCTGCGGGAGCGGTGTCCGCCTGCATTTGTCTTGCCAGCGCGAATTCACGCCCATGCCTCGGCGCCCTCGTAGTCCTCGTCCTCGTAGTCCGGCTCGTCAAATTCTCGCCCTACGATATATTGTTGTAAATACGCGAGCGCATCCATAAGGTCGTCCTCTTTGCTCTCGACTTCGCTATCGAAGCTAAGGAGTTGCGCCTCTAGCTCGGTGCTTGAATCGATGCCTGCGTTGTGATAAATTTGCCCGGTGCGGTAATATGGCTCTAAGTTTGATATGCGCGTATTTTTTGCCTTTCCTCCATGACTAAGTTGATCAATGGGTAGGCGCACTCCGGTCATTTTTTGTATGATGTCAATCGTATAGAAAAAATCGTTTTGCATTCCAGCTTTTTCGATTCCTATCCTGGTGCAACCAAATATTTGAAAAATTCGTATAATCTCGACGCTTTTTTCAAACGGCGTCCAGTGCCCGGCGCTGATGTCTATAATGAATATGCGATTTTTATTATCGACAGCCGAAGTTATCATTGCTGTTTGGTCACGACCATTCGCGCTTGCCAGGTCGATTGTTGTAAAAATTTGACATTTTGCAAGCTCTATTTTTTCGCCGCCTAGCGTTAAATTTGTGGCTTTTCTGATTTGCAGCGTTCGTATATTGACGCCGTCCGTAATGTTTAGCGTTTCCGGTTCTGCTCCGATGTCGTATTCTACATGCTCAAAATAGCGGAAATACTCGCGTTTGAAAATCGCTCTTTGTGGATCGATCGCCGCGCACATATATTCCTGGTAAAATTCATTTGCAAGCCCTTTTGAGACGAGTTGATTTTGAATCAATTTGATACGCGATAAAGGGAAGCGCGACGGCCATACGCTCGCGCCGTTTTCGATAATGGGGATTTTGATATATCGCCACTCTTGCTTGCGGGCTTCTTCCGTATTTTCATTGTTTACGATATTGTTAAGGATGCTGTCTTCGTGCAAGATTGTGCCTAATACTACCACCTTGCCGCGAGTTGGGTGCACGGCGGGCAGTAGATCCGCATAAAACCAGCCTCGAAGCTTTTGACGACTCGCTTTGTTTCCAACCGGGAATTGCCCGTCTTTGCTTTCTAAGTCATCGACGATGATAAGAGTCGGGCGCATGTTGTCAATATTGGCGCCGCGCGGATCCTGCCCGGAGCTGAGCGATACTACGTGGCAGGTTCGCTCCATGTCGTTTCCGTTCCTATCTTTTTTACCGCGATTTACGACGACCTCTATACGGTCTTTGTTCCAAATTTTACCACGTTCTATTGCGTAGCCCCTGGCGGTCGCCTTATCGATCGAGTTTTTTATCGCCTCAACGAATAATTTTGCTTTCGTATCGTTTGCAGAGGCTATCATAATGAAAGGTTCTGCGTAAAAATACAGCCTGCTGACGACATAAATTTTATTGAGTAGCGTAGTTTTTGCGCTACCGCGAAATATAACTACGGCTTTGTATTGATCCGCGCCGTCGATAAATTTCAAAACGTCCAGGTGAAATTTGGGCGTTTTATTCTCAAAGATTTCCGGCTCTATATCTTTTGCAAATTTTAAGTAAAGCTCTGGAGGAATGTTCACTAGCTACCCTTTCTTTTGATTTTTGTGTATCTTTGGTATAATTGGTTTTTTCATAAAATTTATAAATTATGAATATTTATGTGATATTTTTATACGGATATTTATACGGACATTTGAAAAACTTAATTGGGTTATAAGTGAATATATGCCTATATTGTTGATATGGTGTGAATTCCTCCGGGCGCACCATCCACAAATATCTTTTTAAACCGAGCTTCGCTATAATCCGTTAAATTTTAATCTTGGAGCAAAAATGAGAGCATTCGCCGAATGGGAAGAGCAAGAG
>CAUSBF010000177.1:0-3923 GCA_963529595.1 uncultured Campylobacter sp. | reverse complement strand
CGCAGGTTAAGACCGCTCTTATTTTAGCGGCCTTGCGCGGCAGCGGGTGCAGGTTTAGCGAGCCAGAGCTTAGCCGCGATCATAGCGAGCGGATGTTAAAAGCGATGGGCGCGCAAATTTCGCAAAACGGCCTTGCGATCGAAGTCACGCCGCTTAGCTCTCCGCTTAGACCGCTTGAAATTTTTATCCCAAACGACCCCAGCTCGGCGTTTTTCTTTGCCGTAGCCGCAGCGATAATCCCAGGCTCGCGCATTGTGCTAAAAAATATGCTGCTAAATAAAACCCGCATAGAGGCGTATGAAATTTTAAAACGCATGGGCGCCGAGGTAAAATTTCATAAAACGAGCGAAATTTACGAACAGATCGGCGATATAGAGGTCGCTTACGCGCCGCTTTACGCCGTGGAGGTGAGCGAAAACATCTCGTGGCTGATAGACGAGGCGCCTGCGCTTGCGATCGCTTTTGCCTGCGCACAGGGAAGTAGCGTGCTTAGAAATGCCGCCGAGCTGCGCGTAAAGGAGTGCGACCGCATAAAGGTAACCTGCGAAGGGCTTCGCGCTTGCGGTATTAAGGCGCGCGAGCTACAGGACGGCTGGCAGATCGAAGGCGGCGAGGCAAACGCAGCGATTATCACGCCGTGCGGAGATCACCGCATCGCGATGAGCTTTGCGATTTTGGGTTTAAGATCGGGGATGATCATCGAAGATAGCGATTGTATCGCGACGTCGTTTCCGAATTTCGCCGCGATTTTAAGACAGATCGGAGCCGGCGTTGAAGATTGAGATGGCCAAAAGCTACGGCTTTTGCTTCGGCGTCAAGCGCGCGATCAAGATCGCAGAAAGCGCCGGCGAAGCCGCTACGATCGGCGAACTCATACATAACGCCGAAGAGATTAACCGTTTAAAGCAAAATTTCGGCGTCAAAACCCTGGAGGGCGTTGGCGAGATCACTGACGAGCAAAAGCTCATCATCCGCACCCACGGCATTCAAAAGGACGATCTGCAAAGATTAAAGGCGCAAAATAAGGAGCTCATCGACGCTACCTGCCCCTTCGTGACCAAGCCGCAGCAGATCGTAGAAAAGATGAGCGCGGAGGGCTACGACATCGTGATCTTCGGCGATAAAAACCATCCCGAAGTAAAGGGGGTGAAATCCTACGCCAAAGGAAGAGTATATGTAGTGCTGGAGCCTGCGGAGTTGCTACAGATCAAGCTTGGAACTCGCGTCGCGCTCGTTTCGCAGACTACGAAAAAGATAGAAAATTTTACCAAAATCGCGGATTTTTTGATGCAGCGCGCGAGGGAGCTGAGAATTTTTAATACGATTTGCAATGCGACGCTGGAAAATCAAGAGGCCGTAAAAAGCCTGTCACAAAAGGCCGACGTGATGATAATCGTAGGCGGGAAAAATTCCTCCAACACCAAGCAGCTTTTTTTAATCTCGCAGAATTTTTGCAAAGACAGCTATCTCATAGAAAACGAAAGCGAGCTTGAGCGCTCGTGGTTTGAAAACAAAAATCTCTGCGGCATCTCCGCAGGAGCCAGCACGCCCGATTGGATCATCAAAAAAGTAGTAGCGAGAATAGAAAATTTAACGCAGAATTTATAAACTCTCTTATCAAATTTACTCTTAGAAATTTATCAAATCGAAAGCAAATTTTAGCTAAAATCGCGCATTTTAGTTCTTTTCAAAAAAGCACAAATAAATTTAAAGGAAGCATATGGCTGAGGTGAACGAGAAGGTTCAAAACCACGCAGAGGAAGATTTTGCGACATTGTTAGAGGAGTATGACACCGGGAAGTCTCGCGACGAGGTTGTCACAGGTAAGGTTATCGCCCTTAAGGACGGCGAGGTTTTCATAGACGTAGGCAGGAAGTCGGAGGGCATTTTAGACGCCGCCGAGGTGAGCGATGAGCAAGGAAACCCGCAGGTTAATGTAGGAGATGACATCAAAGTCGCTATTATCGGAAGCAGAGGCGGTCGCCCGGTCGTATCGTATAAAAAGGCTTTAAAGAAGGAAAAAGTAAAGGCATTCATCGACTCCTATGATGAAAACGCAGAGAATGTCTATGACGTTAAAATTCTATCGTTTAATAAGGGCGGTTTCGTTTGCGCTAACGCAGATGATGTGGAATTTTTTATGCCACGCTCGCAAAGTGCGCTCAAAAACCCAAATGGCGCCGTCGGTAAAAATTTCAAGGTAAAGATCATTAAAGTTGATAGAGATGAGCAAAGCATCGTAGTATCGCGCAAGAAGCTACTTGACGAGGATCGCAAAGCAAGCAAAGAGGCGATCGAGAAAGTAATCGCCACTGAGGGCATCATCGAAGGCGTCGTCAAAAAAATCACCACCTACGGTATGTTCGTAGACGTAGGCGGCGTTGACGGACTCGTGCACTACAGCGAAATTTCATACAAAGGCCCGGTAAATCCAAGCTCGCTCTACAAAGAGGGCGATAAGGTTCCAGTTAAAGTTATCAAATACGACAACGATAAAAAGCATCTCTCCCTTTCGATTAAAGAGGCGATGCCCGATCCTTGGAACGAGATTAAAGATAGCCTGGAAGTGGGTGATACGATCCGCGTAAAAGTAAGTAATATCGAGCCTTACGGCGCGTTTGTAGATCTTGGCAACGACATCGAGGGCTTCTTGCATATCAGCGAAATTTCGTGGGATAAAAATATCAAAAATCCGAAAGATTTCATCAGCGAGGGCGAGGAGCTTGACGTCGAGGTCGTAGAGATCAACCCTAGCGAGCGCAGATTGCGCGTGAGCCTTAAAAATTTACTCACCAAGCCTTTTGACGAGTTCGTTGCTAAGCATAAAGTGGGCGACGTGCTAAAAGGCAGCGTCACTACGATTACAAACTTCGGCGCGTTTGTAAGGATTGACGGCGTAGAGGGACTTTTGCATAACGAAGACGCTTCGTGGGATCGCGGCGAGAAGTGCAAAAATTTATTCAAAGTGGGCGATGAGATCGAGGTTAAGATCATTAAGATCGACAAAGATACTCAAAAAATTTCTCTAAATCACAAAGAGCTCGGCGATAGCCCTATTAGCGAATTTGCCAAGAGTCACAATCAAGGCGATGTCGTAAAAGGCAAGATCCGCGATATTAAAGAGTTCGGAATTTTTGTCGAGCTGGGAGGCGGTATCGACGCGCTTATCCGCAAGGAAGATCTTGGCAACGTAAGCGTAGATAGCCTAAAGGTGGGCGACGAAATCGAGGCTGCGATCGCTTTCATCGATGAGAAGAAAAATAGAATCCGCCTAAGCGTGCGCAGGCTGGCTCATCAGAAGGAGCGCGAGGCGCTAAATGAGATCAATAGCAACGACGACGAGAAGCAAAGCCTAGGGGATCTAATCAAAGATCAACTAAATAAATAAAACTCTTTCCGCAAGGCATCCCCGCCTTGCGGACCTACTTCAAAAGGTTAAATTTAATGAAAACTATCATAGTCTGCGACGCAATCCACAAAATCGGTTTTGATCTGCTTAAGCAAGAATCGGACGTTAAAGTAATCGACGCTACGAACGTGCCCAAGAGCGAGCTTTACGGAATTTTAGGCGATGCGGACGTCGCGATCACCAGAAGCTCTACGGCGGTGGATGAGAAATTCCTTGGCGCAGGCACCAAGCTAAAAGCGATCGTGCGTGCTGGCGTGGGCGTCGATAACTGCGATATCGACGGCTGTTCCAAGCGCGGCATTATTTTGATGAACGTACCTACGGCAAACACCATCGCCGCGGTCGAAATGACCATGTGCCATCTGCTGAATGCGGCGCGCAAATATGTAAATTCCTGCAACGATCTGAAAATTAATAGAATTTGGAAGCGCGAGAAATGGTACGGCACCGAGCTTTATAAAAAGAGCCTCGGCATCATCGGCTTTGGAAATATTGGTTCGCGCGTGGGAGTTCG
>CAUSBF010000176.1:0-3939 GCA_963529595.1 uncultured Campylobacter sp. | reverse complement strand
TTTATGCACAGACTCTCTCATCTGCTCGCCGCTTGAAAAGGGAAAATCCCACCTGCCGATAGAGCCTTTGAATATGACGTCGCCGCTAAATATAACGCCGCCTGCTTCGATCATACAGCTGCCCGGCGTATGTCCGGCAAAAAGACTAAATTTAACGTTAAAGCCCGCTATTTCAAAGCTTTGCTCCTGCCCTTTTATGAGCACGTCAGCTTCTATGGGCTCGGGCATCGTCTCAAAAGGATCCGCCCACAGCATAAAGGCGTCTTCCTCGTGGATATAAATTTTAGCGCCCGCCCTTTGCAGCTTCGCGTCGTCGTAAACATGATCGAAATGCCCGTGCGTATTCAAAACCGCAGCGATCTTTCCTGTATTTTGCATCACCCAATCATAGCTGCCCTGCCCCGGATCGATCACAAGATCGCCCTGCTCGCCCTTTAGAATGTAGCAGTTCGTCGCGTATTCACCGAAAGCTTTTTTTAAAATTTGCATTTAAATTCTCCTTTTAAGCTTAAATTAAAGCCGTAATTTAGCCAAAAATAGTTAAAATTCGCACAATTTAACGTAAAATTTTAAGGCTAAATATTATGTTTTTGGACGATTTGCTGCCGCAACTTACCGATTTTTTATCGGAGAGACTCGATGAAACGGGCGCGGACGCCTTTGTAGTAGGCATCAGCGGTGGGCTTGACAGCGCCGTGGTTTCTGCGCTTTGCGCTCTTACTGAGATCCCTACTTACGGGCTTATCCTACCTAGTGCGGGTTCAAATTTAGAAAATATGGCAGACGGCATCTTTCACTGCGAATCCTTTAATATCCCCTACGAAATCCAAGAGATCGCGCCATTTGTAGAAAATTTTACCGCTTTAAATCCCGGTGCAAGCGCTCTTCGTATCGGAAATTTCGCCGCGCGCGTAAGAATGAGCTTACTTTATGATTACAGCGCGGCTAAACGCGGCGTAGTCGTAGGCACGAGCAATCTTAGCGAGAGGATGCTAGGCTACGGCACGATCTACGGCGATCTGGCCTGCGCGTTTAATCCGATCGGCGAAATTTTAAAAACCGATCTGTTTAAATTTGCAAAAATTTTATGCATAGACGATGCGATCATCAAAAAAGCCCCGAGCGCCGATCTATGGGAAAACCAAAGCGACGAACGTGAGCTTGGATACAGCTACGAGATCCTAGATAGCGTGCTAAGAGATATTTTTTCGCACGAAGCGCTGCGGACGAAATTTCGCTCAGGCGAGCGAATAAACGCAAACGATCTAAAATATCTGCAAAACTCGCGCCACAATCAAGAGCTGGTAAAATTTATCGTCCGTAGAATTCTTAAAAATAATTTTAAGCTTCGCGCACCCGCAGTCGCTCGCATAGAGCCCGCACACTAAGGAGAGATTTATGAAAGAGATACCGTTTTATAAGGCTCAAATCGATAAAAAAGAGGAAGATTTAATCAAAAGCGCCCTTTACAACAGCGATATAAGATATAGCGAAATTTTTGAAGAGGATATTTGTAAATATTTCGGCGTAAAGCACGCTGTATCTACCACGAGCGGTACGACGGCGCTGCATCTGGCGCTTTGCGCGATGGATATTAAGCGCGGAGATAAAATTTTATGCTCCGTAAATTCCTTCCCTAACGTCGCCGAAGTTATCCGCCACTTCGACGCAGAGCCCGTTTTCGTAGATATCGATCCGATAAGCTTTAACATTACGAGCGAAAGCCTTGCTCGCACGATAGATCAGAACCGCCACAAGAAGCTAAAATGTGCTTTCATCTCGCACATCGCGGGGCTTGCTGCGGATATAGACGCCATCAGCGAGGTCGCCAAAAGCGAAAATATCATCCTCATCGACGATGCGTGCCGCGCTATGGGCGCTACCTATAAGGGCGCAAAAATCGGAGCGCTTAAAAACTCGCTCATATCGTGCTTTCAGATCAATCCTCAAGCGCAAGACGCGATCTCTACGGCGGGCTTTTTCGTCACGAACGACGATGAGATCGCAAACGCCGCACAAATTTTAAGAAACGGCGGCATCGTGGGAGACGCCTTTTACAAAGACGGCAATATGTCCTTTACCTACGACGTCGATCGCATCGGTCAAAAATACGATCTTAACGCTATAAATTCCGCCTACGCCATCGCTCAGTTTGAAAAAACCGACGCTTTTATAAAGCGCCGCAAGCAAATCGCCGCAGCCTACCGTGAGCAGCTCGCAAACTGCCCTCACGTGACGCTTCCAAGCGACAGCGAGGAGCATATCTACACTCAATTCATCGTAAAGATCGACAAAAACCGCGACGATTTCGCCAAGGCGCTGATCTCGCGCGGAGTGAGCGTTTCGCTGCACTATGTGCCGGTGCACCTGCTAAGCTACTACAAAAGCAAATATAATTACAAGGTCAATGATTTCCCGAATGCGCTTAAAAACTATCAGCAAATTTTATCCCTGCCGATCTATACGGCGCTTAGCGACGACGATGTGAGCTACATCTGCGAGCAGATCAAAGAGATAGCGCAAAATCGTGTTTAAACTCCTAATCGAGCGAAACTTATACGACCCGAGCCCCGCGTGGCTTGCGCTCGGAGTGATTTTAGCGCCGTTATCGCTGCTTTATACGCTTATCGTCTGCCTAAAAAGGCTCTTTGCTAAGCCGCAAAAATTTAAAATTCCAATAATCAGCGTCGGAAATTTGACCCTCGGCGGCAGCGGAAAAACTCCGCTGGTGCGGGCACTTTTTAAAGAATTTAGCGGGAAGTTTAAAACCTGCATCATCCTTCGCGGATACGGACGCAAAAGTAGAGGCTTGCTCGAAGTAGCGCTCGGCGGACGGGTGCTTTGCGACGTGCGGCAAAGCGGAGACGAGGCGATGGAATACGCGCTGTTTCTGCGCGGCGCAAACGTAATCGTCAGCGAAGATCGCACCGCAGGGATTTTGCGCGCGCAAACTCTCGGCTTTGAGCTCGTGATCTTGGACGACGGATTTTCTAAATTTAATATCTCTAAATTTGATATCTTGCTACGCCCTCAAAGCGCGCCGAAGCTACCCTTTTGCCTACCGTTCGCCGCGTATCGCTACCCGCCGTTTTTTTATAAATTTGCAGATTTCATACCCTCTCCGAGCGACATTTCGCAGGAGCTTAAAATCGTTTCGGCGGCAGATCTGCAAGAGGGGCTAAACGGAATGGATGAAATTTCAAATTCCGCTGCGGATAAAATTTCGAATTTAAATTTAAATTCTGCCGCAGATAAAATTTCAAATTTAAACCCTACCGAGGATAAAATTTCAAACTCCAAAGAGGCGGGTTTTGAGAGATCCCGCACGATCTTAATCAGCGCTATCGCCAAACCTTGGCGCTTGCAAGAGTTTTTGCCGCTCGCAAAAGCCCACGCATTTTTCCCCGATCATTATGATTTCAAAAAAGAGCAGATTTTAGAGCTGCTAAGGCGCGAGGGCGCGGAGCATATCCTTTGCACGGCGAAAGATTACGTGAAATTAAGGGATTTGGGCGCGGAAATTTCGGTGATTTTGCTAAATTTAAAGCTAAGCGAAAACTTTATACGCGAAATTCAAAACTACATAAACCAAGCTATGATAAAATAAGGTTTTTAAAGGAATTTTATGATAAAAAAGAGCAAAACCGCCGAAGTAATCATCTCCGCGCTGCCCTATATCCGTAAATTTAGAGATAAAATTTTCGTCGTTAAATACGGCGGCGCGGCGCAAACCGATGATACGCTCAAGCTTGATTTTGCCCGCGATATCGTGCTTTTGCATATGGTTGGCATCAAAATTATCGTCGTGCACGGCGGCGGCAAAAAGATCAATCAGACCCTGGATAAGATCGGCGTGCGCAGCGAGTTTAAGGACGGGCTTCGCATAACGAATAAAGACGCGATCGAAATTACCGAGATGGTGCTAAGCGGCGCGGTGAA
>CAUSBF010000175.1:0-4002 GCA_963529595.1 uncultured Campylobacter sp. | reverse complement strand
CTTAGCGCCATCGTGCGTGTTTACGGATACGCAAATTTCATCATCGCGGTCTCCGTGGTGATGAATCTAGTAACGCTCGCGGGCAACTACGTCGTGCTCTTTCGGCCGTTCGGATTGCCGTACTACGGGCTTGAGGGCATCGGCGTGAGCACCATCGCGGGGCGCATGATCGGCGTATGTTTATTCTTCCTCATCATCACGAAGGTACTAAAGATAAAATTTTACTTCACGATGTTTTTAAAGATCAAGCTCGCCACGCTGCGCAAAATTCTATCCGTAGGGCTTCCAAGCGCGGGCGAAAACATGCTGTGGATCGTGCAGTATCTAGTCGCCTTCGCCTTTGTAGCGAGCATGGGCGAGGCGAGCCTTACCGTGCAGACGATCTATTTTCAAATTTCATCATTCATCTTCTTCGGCGGAAGCGCGATCAGTATGGCAAACGAAGTGATCGTAGGTCGCCTCGTAGGCGCCGCCAAGCCGCAGGAGGCGTACCGACACACATTTACCGCGCTGAGCTTTGGGCTCGGGGCGACGGCGCTTTTCGTCGCGATCGTGTTTTTAGCGCGCGAGCAGATCATGGAGCTACTGAGCCTCAGCGAGGCGCACAAGCAGGTTATGCGGCCGCTTTTTTACCTAACGCTCGGGCTTGAGTTCGGACGGACGCTTAATATTGTCTTCGTAAACGCCCTGCGCGCAAGCGGCGACGCTAGATTTCCCTTTGCGATGGGCGTGATCTTTATGTGGGGCGTCTCGATCCCGGTGGGCTGGCTTTTGGGCATTCATTTAGGGTATGGAATTTTGGGCGTTTGGATCGGGTTTTTCTGCGACGAGTGGCTGCGCGGTAGCGCGAATACGGCGCGATGGATAAGTAAAAAATGGCAGAGCAAAAAGTTAGTCTAAATTTACTAGATCTGCCGATCAGCCTGCGTTTTAAGCGGATGAAATACGCGCGCATCCGCATTAGCAAGGACTGCGAGATCAGCGTGAGCGTGCCGCGCTCCTACACCGCGGCGCAAGCAAAAGACTTCATCCTAAAGCACGAAAGCTGGATTCGCCAAACGCTGGCGCGACTGCGAAGCAAACTTTTAGCAAGCGATCAGGTTAGAATTTTAGGCAAAATTTACAAACTAAAATTTAGCCGCAAGGTCGGGCTTGGCGCGAACTGCGGCGCGAATGAAATTCCGAATGATGGTGCGAGTAGCGGCGTAAATAGTGCGGGCGCGGGCGCTAATGGCTGCGCGGGCGGCGGCACGGCAAGTGAAATTTTAAAATTTCACTCGGGCGAACACACTTCGCAAAGTAGTACGGCGGGCGAGGATTTGAAATTTAACCTACCGGGCGATGCAGCGCAAGGGCTCGCGCAACAGATCAAAGTGCGACAAAGCGGCGGGTTTATAAATACCGTAGCGCAAAATGGCGCAGCGGACGCGGATTTGGAATTTAACCTCGCACGAGGGGACGCAAGCCTGGAAAGTGGCGAAATTTTAAAATTTAACTCAAATGCTTTGGGCGCGCGGGGGCAAAATTTAAATCGCGGCGGCGCACAAAATTTAGCGGACAAGGGTTTTTTAAAATCGAGCCGTATCAGGACAGAAGCGCTAGAACAAAACGGCGGCGAGCAATCCTACGGCGAAAATTTAAAATTTCACTCAGACGGGCGCGTTCCGCAAAGCAGCGATGCGGGCAAATTTAACTCCGCTTCAAGCGGTGAAAATTTAAAATTTAAACCTGTCGCGGGTGAAGGAATTTCAAAATTTAAACCCGCTGAGAGCGGAGAAATTTCAAATTTTAGCTCTGCCGTGAGTGAGGAAATTCCGCTCATGAGCGAAAAAATTTCAAAATCCGCGAGCGAAAACGTGCCGCAAAATGTAGCGCAAAGCGCGCAAGCGGTGGAAATTGAGCGCGACGATCCCGATTTTACGATCAAAAATTTTATCCAAAGCTCTAAATTTAAAGATAAAATTTTTATGTCACGAGACGGGATCTTTTGCGAGAGCGAGAGCGAGTTTGCGGCGTTTAAAAAGGCCTTTGCGCTTGAGCTTTACCTACGCTATATCGAGAAATTTTCCCCGCGGATAGGCCGCAAGATCGCGCGGGTGCGGGTGCGCAAAATGCAGACGCGCTGGGGCAGCTGCAACCACGCAAAGGGCTATCTCAACTTCTCGCTAAGCCTGATAGAGCGGGATCCGCGCTTCGTCGAATACGTCGTGCTGCACGAGCTCGCGCACCTCATCCATGCAAACCACGGAGCGGATTTTTACGCGCTTATCGCGCAGATCATGCCCGATTTTAGGGCACGTATCAAGCTAGGCAAGGGCTAATTTGCGAACGGGGCGCTCGTTTAAATTTCACGCCGCTGCGGCACGATCATTGCGGTCGATAAATTTCAACCGATCTTTCACTCCTCTTTCGCCCTGCCGTAGCAGGCCGCAGCCCGCCCCGAACTCGCGCGGCGCAGGCGGCGAAATTTCGCAAATTTTCGCGGGCTCAAACGCTAATTTAAAGCCGCAAATTCCACGTATTTCTCCATCGCAACCAGCAGGAGCCATCGCGCGGCAGGGCTGAAAAAATAGTGGTGTTCGGGGACCTGCTCCATTATAAATTTCAAAAAATCGTGAAAGTATTCGGGCGCAAATTTAACCTCGGCGCTCGTTAAACTATCGCCCAGATAG
The DNA here is from genome assembly GCA_963529595.1 of uncultured Campylobacter sp. Classification (GTDB taxonomy): domain Bacteria; phylum Campylobacterota; class Campylobacteria; order Campylobacterales; family Campylobacteraceae; genus Campylobacter_B. The sequence continues at coordinate 1,330 of CAUSBF010000175.1, read as the reverse complement.
TGGATTTCGCCGCTCAAAATCCTCGCTTTTACCGCGGGGTTTGCGTCTATGAAGCTTCTGACACCAGCAAAGCTCAGGCAGTCCGCGGTCGCGTAATCTTTCAACCCCCGTAAGACGGGCTTGGAGCCGACGAAGGTGAAATTTTCCTCTATAAATTTCACTCCGCCCTCGCTCACCTGCCAGCGATCGCCCAAGCTCGATAGAAACGCAAACATCTCATCATCCGCGGATTTGAAATTTGCAGGCTCATTTTTGCGATCCATCTTCGTCCTTTTTAAATTCATAGTTGCTTTTATTTTGAAATTTTTACGATAAAGAACAAAAAATATGTTTGATTTAATCTTTTTAAAATCATTATATTGAATTAGGCTAATCAAGGTTTCCCGAGCTCTTTTTATTTCAAGCGAAATCCTTTACCGCCCTTTAAAATTCAACCAATTCAAATAATCGTTCTTTCTTTATTTTTTTTGAACTTTATTTATTTGTTATCATCAGTGAACTGCTCTTTGACAAGATCTTTGATATCGCTTTTAATACTTTTAGTATCAACTATTGAATCCTCACCCAGCTTCTGAAATTTTTCTTTATCTGCCTTCGTATATTCCTGTTCATCATCATATTTTTTTGTGATCAACCGAATCATCTTGCGACGCAAAAACTTCTCATCTCTAATATTTGACCTCTCTTTGATCCACCCAATTAGTAATACCATCAACATTATAAAACCAATATAACCTAGAATTGGATACATAATCGATACTAATTTTTTAAAGCCCATAAAGGATAATATATACCCTACAACTACGGTGCCAATCATAATTGGATAAAAACGTTTTGATTGATTAGATGAGAAACGTTTTGCTAAGGCATAGAATAAACTGAAAGCAGTATTAAAGATCAAGCCGAAGATAATAAGCGCATACACAAACGCAAATGCAGGGTGAATCTGTTTGGCAATAGCCAACATAGGAAAATCAACAGTCGTTGCAAGTTTTACATTTGCATATAAGATACAGGTTGTAACTGTGATGATAATACCGATTATAAATCCACCCAAAGTACCACCTTTTTCTGCTACACCAATCCTCATAATGGATCCCCCTAATACAAAAGCCATTGATACACCTGTCATAACGCAGAGCGAAAAATAATTCAGAACAGAAAACCAGATATTTGGCATTGGAGTAGAGATTGTATTTGCAAGTGTTTCTAATTCTTTAAAATCAAAACGCTGACTTGCAAAGGTATACACTGCCATAATCATAATCATGATAAAAATAATAGGCGTAAATATTCCGATCACATTCGTGATTTTTTCAAAATCAAGAAA
>CAUSBF010000174.1:0-4108 GCA_963529595.1 uncultured Campylobacter sp. | reverse complement strand
CAACCAAAATTTCGCATGCTCAAAATTGTCAATCACAAATGTCGCATGGTGCTCTCTATACACCCTGCGCGACCTTCATTTTTTGCCTTCGTAATCATAATGATCTGCGAGCTTTTTATAAAATTCGATGCTTTCGTTATCAAAGTCGTAGCCCAGCGCGATATCTTGATTTCGCCCGTCGTAAAAATGGATATAGTCGAAATCGAGGTTGTAATAAACCTTGCAATGGCCATTTTCGCCGTTTATTATGGCATCGCTGCAATATTTTTCTAGCTTTGATTTCTCTTTTTCAAACTCATGCCGTAGCTTGGTCTGCTCAGACGGGTCTAAATTTTATGTTTTCTCAGTAAAAAATTTCTCTTCATACCTAAGCGCCTTTTGCAATAAAATAGCCGCATATTCGGCTCTTTTGGAATAAAAATATAGAAAATAGGAGGTGTATAACATAAAGATAAAACCTGCAAAAATCATAAAATTTCTAAGTAGTTTTTTCAAATCGTCGCCTTTATATGCTCTATATCGGTGCAAATAGTTTTGCCTCTTTCAAAAAGAGCGATGACTTATTATATCCCGTTAAGATTAAATCACATTTGCAATTTGATATTATATTTTGATTTTAATCTGATATAAGAATGACGGGGCGTAAAATTTATCGTCGTATCATGTAAATTCTGCGGGCAAAATTTATGTGAATAAAATTCGCTCAACTGCGCGCCTAGCCAAAACTCACAGCGTATGTATTTATTCCTGCGGACAAACCCTCAAGCGCGCCGATTTAGAATTTAAATTTCTTAAATTCTATCTTTTCATCGAAAACCGACATCGTGCGCCGCAGCTCGTCTATATCGACATTTAGCACGGCTAAGAAATACTCCCGTAGCTGCACGTATTCATCTTTGTTTGCCATCAAAATATTCATTATATCGACGTTGGCGTTTTCTTTATATAGCACGAGCTGATCGTGAATGCCAAAAAATCCGAGGCTGCCATTATGTAGATGCATAAATATCTTAGAGCCGTAAAGCAGGGTAAGTACCATAGTAAAAATACAAACTATATTTCTAATATTAACACTCACGCTTTCGTCGTCTCCGCCAAACTTAAGCGCGAGTAAAACCCAAACGGCGATAACGATCTTAAGGGCTAGTGGCATTTGCTGCTTCCAATTCCATCTGCAATCGAAGCTAACCGCCATCGCACCGATCTTTTGTAGCTCAAAAAATTTCACAATTTCGCCCTTTTTATAATACTCGACGGCGGAGTTCGTCATCACGAAATATGCTTCGCCCTCGCGCCTAGCTGCCTCTATGAGCGGCAAGGGCACTAGGATAAACATCCGCAAGACGCCTAGCTCTGGCGGCCCCACCACGATGACGGCAAAAAACAAAAATATTAAAAATACGCAGCACATCGCAGGGAATTGATATTTAACGTAATCGCGATAGAGATGATCCGTGATGATTAATGGGGCTCTGTCATAATCTATGATTATGGTATTATCCTTGCTCGAAAGGCTCGCGTTCTTGTAGGTATATGTTTCTGCACTATCATCTGCAAACTCCGAGCCATCTAGTTTTAAATCCGGTTTTAAATTCAGATTGCAAGCATCGGGCTCGTCACTATCCGTCTGCGATCTGCGAGGCGCCTTTGCATGACTTCTGCGTAAGGCTTCTCTTAGCTCATCTAAATTATCGCTCAAATCGTCTCCTTAAATTTTGCCCGAAATTTTGCCACTCTTTTTTAGCCCGTTCCGCAAACAAACGCTGCAAAAAAGCGTCCGCGACGAATAAAATTTCGCTCGAATTTTAAAAGCTCCGTCTAGCCAAAGTTTACGGGATCCATATCGATCTCGACGGGCAGATGCTCAAGCGCGCGCGCGGCGTTAATCAGCGGCACATGCGAGCTAGCGCGCAGCAGAATTTCAAAGCGAAATTTCGACGCGATATAGGCGATGCCCGCCTTGCCATAGCCGATGATCTCAAAGCTCTCGCTCGCCTTCTCTTTCAAATACTGAGCGGAATTTTCGGCAGTATTTTCGGCCGCTAAATTTATAAAATTTTGCGCGGCACCGTTTCTTTCGGGCTTTAAATTTACGCTACCCGCGTCCCCGCCGCAAGCTGAAATTTGCGCGGCATTTTTTAAATTTGAAGCGTTTTGGCGGTTTAAATTTACATCGCCCCCGCACAGATCCGAGCTTTGAAATTTAGAATTTAATATTTCGCCGTCGCTCTGCTGCGCAGAATTTTGCAAATTTAAAGCGCTTAAATTTGCTCTCCTCGCGTCCAGCCCGTCATGCGATGCAGACGTGCTACTTTCCGCCTGTTTGTGGCGCAAAAGTTCAAGCGCGGCGCTCATTATCTCGCCCGCCGCCTTTTCGTTTTTATGCGAGATCAGTACGCGCAAAAGCCGCATATACGGTGGATAGAGCCCCTCGCGAAACTCCGCTTCGTCGCGCAAAAAATCGTCATAGTTTTCGATATACTCCCTAAAAAAGCCGCTCTGGCGCGTCTGTATGACGACCCTGCCCTGCCCCGAGCGACCCGCGCGGCCTGCCACCTGCATCGCAAGCGCCAGCGTCTTTTCGCGCGCCCTAAAATCAGGATAGCTCAGATGCTCGTCGATCCCCATTATCACCGCAAGATCCACGCCATGGTAATCGTGCCCCTTACTAAGCATCTGCGTGCCTACCAAAATGTCGATTTTATGGGCGTTGAAGTTATTTAGCAGCGCCTCGAGCTTGCGCTGCGTGGTAATCTCGTCGCGATCAAATTTTGCGATGCGGGCGTTCGGAAAACGCGCCGCAAGCTGCGCCGCAAGCTCGCCCGTGCCGATCTTGCGCGCCTGCATTACCTCGCCGCCGCAGTTTTCGCAAGACGCTCTGTAAAACGTGCTAAAGCCGCAGTAATGGCACTTCAGCGCCGCAGCGTCCGCGTGATAGCTCATCCCGACGGCGCAAAACGGACAGCGCACGATCTGTCCGCAGTTTTCGCAAACCATATATTTGTAGTTCGCGCGCGTCGGCAAAAACACGACTGCCTGCTTGCCGGCTTCAAGGCTGCGCCCGATCTCGGTTAAAATTTTAGGGCTCAGTCCTGTCTCACTCTCATCGAAAATGAAGCGCTTGGCGCTGCTAAAGTAGGTGCCGCGCAGGCGGAAGTGCGGCTGCTTCGCATAGGTGCTAAGCGCGGGCGTCGCGGAGCCCAAAACCACGCGGGTGCCGAGCTTCTTGCCGACAAAAATCGCGGCGTCGCGGGCATTTAGGCGCGGCGCAGCAGCCGATTTATAGCTATCATCGTGCTCCTCGTCCACGACGATGAGGCCTAGATCGCTAAAGGGCAAAAACAGCGCCGAGCGAGCGCCCGCGATGAGTCTGATCTCGCCTGCGTTAAATTTTTCTAAAATTTCGCGCTTTTTTTTGGGCGAAATTTTAGAGTGCCAGACGCCGAGTCGCTCGCCGAAATAGCTTTGCAGCCGCTTCGTCATCTGCGGCGTGAGCGAAATCTCGGGCATCAAAAACAGAGCCTGTTTGCCCGCAGCGAACGCCTGCGCGATCAGCGCAATATAAATTTCGCTCTTGCCGCTGCCCGTATCGCCGAAAATCAGCGACGTCTCGTTGGCTTCGGCAAATTTACGCGCTTGCTCCTGCGCAGGGGTGAGGTTTAGAATCTTGCCTATTTTAATCGCGGAGAGTGGCGCCGAAGTAGAGGGGTACGCTGCTGCGTCGGAATTTTGAATTGAGATGGAATTTTGCGCTGAAGTAGAATTCTGAATCGAAATTGAATTCTCTCCCTCGGTAAAATCCCACTCTTGGATAGAATTTTGCGCGATGATGGAATTTTGTTTGTATGCCAAACTCGGTGCGGCAACAAAATTTATGGCGGTCTTCATGGCGACAGAATTTTGAGTCAATGTGAAATTTTGGATTGAGACGGAATTTTGCTCATCGACAAAGTCCCTCTCTTGGATAGAATTCTGCGCAGAGGTAGAATTTAGTGCCTGCTTCAAATTTTGCTTTTGCGTGGAATTCGGTGTGATGACGGAATTTATGACGGTAACAGAATTTTTTGAGATAGTAGAATTTCTCGTCAATGCAAAATTCTGGATTGAG
>CAUSBF010000173.1:0-4166 GCA_963529595.1 uncultured Campylobacter sp. | reverse complement strand
ATGTATGACGGCGCGACCGCGAAACGCAGGGTATTAAATTTAAAGCCGCCAAGCTCGCCAAATCTGCGCGATCCGTTCTTGCCGCAAAATTTTATATCGCCGTCCGCATATGCGGCACAAAATTTTAAAATCATAATCTGAAATTTTAAAGTTCGCTGCGCGGCGCAAATTTCAAACCCGCGCCGTGTATAAATTTCAAACCCTCGCCGTATGTAAAACCTAAACCGCTCTTTAAATTTAGCCGAATTTCAAAATTTAATCATAAAAACGCTATCATCGGGGCAAAATTTTTAAGGTTGTAAAATGAGTTTGAGCTTGAAATTTCGCCCCAAAAGCTTAGAGCAGATCGTGGGGCAGGGCAAGATCGTGGCGGTTTTTAAAAAATTCGTCGCCGCAGGCAGTATCCCGCACAGCATATTTTTCGGCGCCGCAGGCAGCGGCAAAACGACGATGGCGCGCGTGATCGCAAGCGAGTTGAACTACGATTTTTACGAGCTTGACGCTACGAGCCTGAAGGTCGAAGATATCCGCAAAATTCTATCCTCGCACGCCGGCTCGCTCATCAAGCCGCTCATCTTCATCGACGAGATCCACCGCCTCAGCAAGACGCAGCAGGAGGTGCTGCTAATCCCGATGGAGAACTACGCCGCGATCATTATCGGCGCGACGACGGAAAATCCGCAGTTCGTGCTAAGCAGCGGCATACGCTCGCGCTCGATGATCTTTGAGTTCGAACCGCTTAGCTACGAGGATTTGGAGGCGCTTTTGTCGCGGGTACAGGGCGAAATCGGCTTTGAGATGGACGAGGAGGCGCGAAAATACCTGCTAAACTCCAGCAGCGGCGATGCAAGGAGTATGTTGAACCTGTTAGAATTTGCGCTTTTGGCAGACAGCGCCATTACGCTGGATACGCTTCGCACGCTGCGCGCAAATGCCGTGGCTGCAGGCGTTAGCAGCGACGATCTGCATTATGAGCTTGCCAGTGCGATGATCAAGAGCCTGCGCGGCAGCGACGCCGACGCCGCGCTGTATTATGTCGCGAGGCTGATAGATGCGGGCGAGAGCGCGGATTTTATCGCGCGCAGGATGGTGATCCTAGCTAGCGAAGACATCGGCAATGCTAATCCAAACGCCCTAAATATCGCCGCCAGCACGCTAAGCGCCGTCAGCAAGATCGGCTATCCCGAAGCTCGCATTATCTTGGGGCAATGCGCGATCTATCTGGCGCACAGCCCCAAATCAAACGCCGCGTATTTGGGCATCAACGCCGCTTTGAAGTTCGTCCGCTCCGCTGCTCCGCTGCCTACGCCGCGCTACCTCATCAACTCGGACAAGCAGATCGCAGACTACAAATACCCGCACGACTTCGGCGGCTGGGTCGAGCAGGCCTATATGAGCGAGGCGGCGAAATTTTACGAAAGCAAGGGGATCGGCTTTGAAAAGACGCTGGATGAGTGGTTGGCGCGATTGCGCAGGGAAAAGATCAATATCAAGGAACGAGAATGAACTTCAGCAACGCCCTAAAACTAATGAAGCAGCGCTACGGCGCGGATGGCGAGTATCTGTGGGATGGATATCCGAATTTTGCGGTTTTTCGTCACGCAGGAGGGAAGCGCAAGTGGTTTGCGCTTCTGATGCGCGGGCTTGCAAACGAAAAGCTCGGTCGTGCGCTTCCTGGCTCAAGCGATGTGATAAATTTAAAAGTTTCGCCCGATTTGGCGGCAATTTTGCGTGACGGAAAAGGAATTTTTGCAGCCTATCATATGAATAAAAAGCACTGGATCAGCGTTTGCCTTGATGCGGTGCCGCGCGAACAGATTGAGGATCTAATCGAGCAGAGCAGGGAGCTTACGAGGTAGAATTTGCGCCTGGGCTCGGTTTAAATTTGCGTGCGAAAGAGGCTAAATTTGAACCGAGAGTGCAGATTTTAGCGGCTCGTGGGGCTTAAATTTAAAAATATCCGCAAGGAGCGCGGATGAATGAGCAAAATTTGAAATATATCGCAAATTTAAAAGCGCAGGACGTGCCGTGGAGTAGGCTCACGACCGCTTACGGCAGGGCGAGCGAGTTTCCCAAAATTTTTGAGAAACTCGCGCGAGCAATCGAAGCTTGTGATGCGGCGCGCAGTTCGGGCGGCGAGCAAAATTTAAAAAGTGAACCTGGCGCAGGGCAAAATTTAAAAAGCAAGTCCGATTGCGGGCAAAATTCTACGAATGCGGCAAGATGCGGCGCGGCGCAAAATTCCGTAAATTTAGCGCAAAAGAGCGAGTCCAAATTTCAAAAGGTGGATAACGAGGCTGCGAAATTTAAAGCGGACGGAGAGACGGAGCTTAAAACGGACGCGGTGAAGTGCGGCGAGGCGGAATTTAAGAGTGCCGATAGCGCGGCGATAAAATTTAAAGCGAGCCAGGCGAGTAAATTTAAAACGAGCGCGGTGGATAAGAGCTCGGATGCGAGCGAGCGGGAGAAATTTGACGCCAAAGCCCTTCAGGACGCGCTTAATAAGATTTTTAACGAGATAGAGCATCAAAGTACGCTTTGGCACGCAACCCCTTTTGCGCTGCTATTTTTGGCGCGTATCTTTATGCGGGCGCGGGCGGCTGCGGGCAAAAACGCGAATAAAAATAATCAAAATGCCGCGGCAGATAAAAAGCGAAACGATACGGCGAGTAGAAACGACGAAAACTGCGAAAACGAAGCGGCGAGCTTTATCGCGGCTCAGCTCGGCGGATTTTTTGCGTTTATGATTGAGATTTGCGATGATGCCGATAAGATCTCGCACGCAGCGTCGCTGTCGAACTTTTCGGATATGCTTGCGGAAAAATATCTGTGGCCGCAGAGCGATGAGAATGACGAGGAGCGCTGGGAGGAGTACTTTTACGACGATGAGCTATTTTATAGCCTCTATTTTTATTCGCGGGCGGTTTTGGACGCGACGGGAGTGGACTTTGCGCAGTTCAAGTCTGGGCCGGGCTGGCGTTTTTAAGCGTATTGCTTGTGAGCGCTATGTTTAAGCCTCTTTCGCGCGCCATGTTTAAATTTATCGCGGCGCGTTTTGACGGCGCTTTATTTAAATTTAGACTTCAAAATTTTAAAATTTCGCCCAAAAGTCGCGGCATACGGAATTTGTAGATCGTCCATTTAAATTTAAAATTCGCTCGATTTTTGATCGGCGGTATGGTTAAGGCGCGAGAAACGCTTTTAAATTTAGATCGCCGCGAAGCTTCAAACACGCTTGCGGCGCGGCTTTTTATGTGGTTTTAAAAAGATACCAATTCGGCGCAATTTTTTCTATCATTATAAACTCGTTAGGGCTCATTTGAGGCAGATCCGCCTCGTCTTGCACCCGCAAAAAGCCCACGGAGTTATCGGTGATTCCGCCGATGAGCAGCATAAATCTTTTGCCGCTCGTCTCGGCGTGAGAGAGATGCAGGCTTTTGATCTCCGCCTTTGCGCGCTCGGACTCGCCGCCGGCGTAAAGCTCGTAAATTTTTTCAAATGCCGATAAGTTTTGTTTTCCAAACTCCATAAGCTCTTTATCGGGCGCTAAGATTAGCTTTAAATTTACGATATCCGCATCGGTTCTTTGCTCAAACTCCCGTTTTTGCGCCTCGTTAAATTTTTCATATTCGCTTACGATAGCCTCAATAATGGCGGTTTGCGCCAAAACTCGCACGGCGTAGATTCCGTCCTCCTTAGTATAGACGTAAAGATCGAAGTGCTTCTCTTTAGAGCCCAAAAATACGTGAAAAATCTCGCTAAATTCGTCACTGCGTCCAAGCGGAGCAACCGTGATTTCGCTATAATTATCCGCCGCGTAGAATTTGCGCTTTAAATAACTTCTCATCTCGCCTTTGAAATAAAGATTTTTATCGAAGTTTGCGTCGCTAAATAGCGAGCGGACGAGCTCTTCATTAGAGCTCGCATTTAGGTTTAACGCGCAGCTTGCACAAAGTATGAGCGAGGCAAAAATTTTTGAAAATCCCGCTGTTTTAAAAAATCTGAATAAGCTCAAAATTTAACCTTTGGAAATTTTATAAATTTAAAAAGTCCATAAATTCTGGAAGTTTTAAAATTTTGCAAATTTTAAAACTCCGCAAATTTCGCCTTTTATAGGCTTGCCATTGCTTCGGCGCGCGCGAGGAGCTGCTTTGCGCCCTTTTCGA
>CAUSBF010000172.1:0-4221 GCA_963529595.1 uncultured Campylobacter sp. | reverse complement strand
ATCTTCATTGCTTAAAAATTCTTCCTTTTTCCCTAATTCACAAGTCTTTTTATAATATTGTACCGCTCTTGCTTTATCGCTACGGGCTTCAAGGACCGAAGCTAAATTCCCGCAAGCTATCCAAACTCCTGCATCGCAAGCTCTTCTGTAATATCCCATAGCCCGCGTTATATCCATTTTAACCCCTTTGCCGGTTGCATACATAATGCCTAAATTGCTGCAGCTGCCCGCATCCCCGTCGCAAGCCTTATTAAATATCTCGGCAGCCTTTTTATAATCTTTTTTTACCCCTTTGCCGTCGAAGTACATTGTTCCCAAATCCGAGCAAGCCTCATAAACATTTCCATCGCAAGCTTTTTCGTAAAATAGAGCGTCTTTTTATAGTCCCTATCGGATGCGTTTCTGCCGAATTCAGTTGGATCCTTATAAAGAGCGCCAGCGTAACTGCAAGCCTCAAAATCACCTGCTTCGCAATTTTGCTCAAATTGTTTAACTTGCTCTTTGCTAAAAGTTATGCCAAAAGCCAAAGAGGCCAATAGGGCTAAACCTAAAATGATTTTTTTCATCGCTTCTCCTTAAAATTTTACGAAAGTATATTCTTTCGTCTTTTAATAATCACTAAAATTTAAAATGCGAACGGGGCGCTCCGTTTTAAAATTTTTTACCGAAATCCTGCTAAAATGCGCTTCTAAACCAAACGAAAAGAAACTTTGCGGCGCGTAAATTTACACGCAAAAACGTGCCGCGTGGAATTTAAATGAAAATTTAAAAGGAAAATTTTAAAGATGATGGGAACCGGCTATCTAGCGGGCATGGAGGATATCGGAAGCGATATAATGCAGAGCACGCTCGCTTTGCGCGAGGGCTTTTGCGAGGAGGCGAGCGAGGCTGACGTGCAAAGGGCGATCGGCGCGAAAAACAGAAGTCTGCGCGATTTTGCGGCGTTACTAAGCGTGCGCGCGGGCGAGCATTTGGAGCAGATCGCGCAAGCCGCAGCGCGCGAAAAAGCAGCGCATTTTGGCAGCAACATCGCCGTTTTCACGCCGATTTATATTTCAAACTACTGCGACAATCTGTGCGTTTACTGCGGCTTTAACTGCAAAAACAAAATCGCGCGCGCAAGGCTCGATGAGGCGCAGTTAAAGGCGGAGTTTGAGGCGATAGCGGCGAGCGGGTTAGAAGAAATTTTAATCCTCACGGGCGAGAGCGAGAAAAACAGCCCCGTGCGCTACATCGGGCGCGCCTGCGAGCTCGCGCGGCAGTATTTTAAGGTAATCGGCGTCGAAATTTATCCGCTAAACTCCGCCGACTACGCCTATCTGCACGCTTGCGGCGTCGATTTCGTCACCGTTTTTCAAGAAACCTACGATCCCGCGCGCTACGCACAGCTGCATCTTGCGGGTAACAAGCGCGTTTTTGCGTATCGCTTCGCAGCCCAAGAGCGCGCGATCAGCGGCGGTATGCGCGGCGTGGGCTTCGGGGCGCTTTTGGGGCTCGGAGACTTCCGCTGCGATGCCTTTGCCACGGGCGTGCACGCGTGGCTGCTTCAGCGCAAGTACCCGCGCACCGAGATCTCCTTTTCGGTGCCGCGCCTGCGCCCGATCATCAACAACGACAAAATAAACCCGAAGGACGTCGGCGAGCGCGAGCTACTGCAGGTGATGTGCGCGTATCGGCTGCTGCTGCCAAGTGCGCAGATCACGATCTCCACGCGCGAAAGGGCGGGCTTCCGCGACAATGCGATCAGGATCGCGGCGAGTAAAATTTCGGCGGGCGTGAGCGTGGGTATCGGCGGGCATAGCGAGCAGAGGGGCGACGAGCAGTTCGAGATCAGCGACGCGCGCAGCGTAAGCGAAGTCTGCGAGGCGATCCGCGCAGGCGGGCTGCAGCCGCTGATGAGCGAGTATATCTATGTGTGAGTCGCGAAATTTTACCGCGTGCGTGGATGAAATTTACGGCGTTAGACGCGAGATTTTCAGCGTCGGGCTCGAGGGCGGATTTCGCTCTACTCGGCGCAGAAGTAAAATTTGTAGCGTAAAATACGACGCCGAATTTTACAGCGCCGCACGCCGCAATAAAATTTTAGGCACCGCGTTAGCGAGCGTTAGGAATTCTGGGCTTAAAAATGCGTGTGTAAATTTGAGGGCCAGGAACACATACGCGGATTTAAAATTTAAGGGCAGCGCAAATTCCAAGCCCTCGGGCGGCGTAAATTTTAAATTTAAAAACAACGCAAGCCCCAGACTTCTATGCGGCGGCAACGCAAGGCCGATAAAATCTAATGGTTCGGCAGATGCTTTAAACCCTAGCGGCGCAAACAAAATTTTAGCCTCCATCTGGGCGGGCAGAATTTTAAGCTCCGGCATCTCGGCTGTGGATTTAGTTTTCGATGCGGCGGCGAAGAATTTTATCTCTAGCGGCGCTGCGAGAATTTTAAGCCCTATAGCAGAGACAGGGATTTTGGCTTCAATCCTGGCGAACGAGATTTTAAACCTTAGCGCTGCAGGCAAAATTTTAAAATCAAATGCTGCGAGTAAAATTTTGAGCCTCGGTGCGGCGTCGCTCACAGGCGTGGATTTTGGGTTTAAAGGAGCGGGCGGATGCAGGATTTAGAGCTTGCTTCGCGCATTACGATCATCACAAATCGCGCGCTCTGCGGCGGTGAGGCGGCGCTGCTCGCGCGCATAGCGGATCTTGCCGCGGCAGGCTTAGGCGAGATCGTCGTGCGCGAGAAGGATTTAGACGAAGCGGCCTATGCGGCGCTGTTTAGTAAAATTTTACTCGCCTGCAAGAGCGGGTTTTGCGCGGATACAGCCCGTGCGGACGGAATTATTGCAAATGAAGCTAGTGCCGCTAAATTTGGCGAAACCCAAACTTTTGCGGGCGGATTGAACGCGAGCGCAGCCTGCGCGGATAAAATTTTGCTCTACGAGCGCGACGAGGACGAAGTTTCTCGAAAAAAGCTCCATTCAGGCGGCGGCAGGAACGAGCTTTGCGTGGATGCGGCCCGTGGGCACGGTGTCGCTACAGATGTGATGCAGCCTAAAAATTCCGCTTGCGTTTTAGATGAAATTTTGTCTGAAAATTTTACCGGCACTGCAAACTGCGCGAATGATAGCGCGCCTGGCGAGATTTCGCTTCGCGGCGTCGTATGCGAAACAAAACCCGCGGTTGAGATCGCACGGAGTGCAGCAAATGCGGAAAGTATGCAGGGTGCGCAAAGTGCAGAAAATGCGAATGATGTGCATAGTGCAAAAAATGCGGGGAGCTCACGGAGCGCGCAGTATACAGAAAACTCGGAAAGTATAGAGGGCGTAGAAAATTCACAGAGCGTGAAAGAGGCGGAAGGTTCGCAGAGCGCGGAGGGCGCGCAGAGTGCAGAGAGTGCAAGGCGCCTGCCCGCGATCTTTGTGCATAATTTTGCAGATTTTGCGCTGCGGGCGGGCGAGAGAAATTTATGGCTGCCGCTCGGGGTTTTGCGGAGCTTCAGCGCGGTGTGCGGCACGGAGTTTTTGCGCGCAAATTTCAAAAAATTGGTCGCTTCCTGCCACAGCGAGGCGGAGGCGCGCGAGGCGCTGGAGCTGGGCGCGAGCGTGATATGTCTGAGCCACATCTTCGCGACCGATTGCAAGGCGGGGCTTGCGCCGAAAGGGCTAAATTTGATCCGCGCCGTGCGTGGGTTTTATGATGGCGAAATTTACGCGCTAGGCGGCATAACGCCGCACAATTTCGCTTCCGTCCTACGCGCGGGAGCCGATAGGATCGCCGTTATGAGCTCAGCGATGGCAGTGCGGGACGCGAGCGATTTCATAAGAAAATTTAAGAAATAAATCGATCCAAAAATGCGGTTTGTTTCCGTTGTCGCGCCCTTGCTGCCGTCATTGCGCTGCATGCGGCGCGACGCAAAAACATATATTTCAATAAAATCAAAAACGCGCGAAATGAACGCGATTTATTGCGATTTAAGCCCAAAGTTATAAAATACGAGCGATTTAAGCTTAAGGATATTTTTTGGATAAAGTGCTGCTTGAGGAATCTAAAAAGCCTCTAAACGAACGACGTCGGACTTTCAAGCAAAAGCTTCGAAAAGGCGCTAGCGCTGACATCTTTGACGATGCGGATTTAAGCGATGCAACGGATCGCAGATCATTAAATTTAAACGATGCAAATTTGAGTAGCAAAAACTTTAAAAATACGAATTTTGATCAAACAGATCCCAAA
>CAUSBF010000171.1:0-4295 GCA_963529595.1 uncultured Campylobacter sp. | reverse complement strand
AAATACTGCTGCTCAAGCTCGGTTTGTTCGTTCCTCAGATATGAGCGGATCGCGCGCAGCTGCTCAAGAGGCGTCATCTCGTCATCGCCGCTGGTTATAACGCCGGCGGTAAAAAGCTGCTTCAAGCCCGCCACGCGGATCATATAAAATTCGTCTAAATTCGTGCTGTAAATCGCTAGGAATTTTAATTTTTCAATTAGCGGGATATCCTTTTTGCATTGTTCCAGCACGCGAGTATTGAAGCGTAGCCAGCTTAGCTCGCGGTTTATAAAATTATTTTGTGTTTGCATAAAAACTCCTTTTTGAATATTAATTCTAAGATTATAGCCCAATTAAGATTAAATTTTAAAGTCCGAATTTCATGAGCTTGCAAGTGGGGCAATTTAGTATTTAAAATTCTACCCTAATTCCCTATTTTTCCTAAATCCTTGCACATTTGCGTATCACCATCCTCGCAACCTAGCTTTAAATATCGCCTCAAATATAAAATTTGCTCTTTCTCCTCCTCGCTCATATCAAGCACCCATTTGCACGCTTGTTTTATTGCGAATATAAACATAGCGCTTTCATTTCAGCCGCTCTAAACGATATAAATTTAAATCAGAAAGCGACGTAAATTTTATCTTTTACTAGCGGCTACGCTTTGGTTGCGCTCTGCCGCGGCTTGCGTTATTAAAGGGGCCAAAATTATGGGATAAAATTCTTTCATTATCGCTCTTTGCCCTTCTTTGGATTTGCCATCTTTTACTCCTTTGTTGAATTTGCGTTGTATTTATCAGTTATTTCTTCAAATGCTTCTATCGCACACTTTACGGGATCGTGTTCCTCCTCATCTCGTAAGCAGTTTTCTAAAGCTACCTTTAACGCGCAAGACTTTAGTTTAAATATTCTTTCTTCTTCCAAGCGTTCTGAATACTTTTCGCAAGCTATAGTGTAGTTCATTACAGCTTTTTTAATATTGCCTCTTAAACCTATATCATGAATTCCGAGGTTAAAACAAGAGGCTGCAACACCCGCCTTGCAGGATTTTTCTAAGGGCACAAAAGCCGCTTCGCGCATACCGAGTTCAATACCCAATATAGAACCAAGATCCGAGCATCTGGCCATATCTCCGCTATCACATTTTTTAGATAAAATTTCTATTAGTTTAGTACACGAGCTATATTTGCCGTTTCCCTTATCGCATTCGTTATAAAGATTCTCCTCTTCAGCCGTATGCTTACCAGCCATTACGATAGAAGCTAAAAATATCATAGAATAAAATATAAAATTAATTTTCCCCATACAATTTCCTTTCGACACCTTCAAAAATAATTTTACCTTTTTTTATAGGGTTACACTCTTTATCTTTTAGGCAGGCTTTTAGTTCCTCGATATTTTTGCAAACTATATCTTTATCTTTAAGATCGCTATTACAAACTTTTTCAAGACTTTTAATTGCTGCTTGCATATTACCGTTTACATATATATCTAGCGTACCCAATATAAAACAGTGATATGTACTATTAGCATCACACAGCTTAATCAGATATTTCGTAGCTTCCTCTATTCGGCGTAATGATCGCAAAAGATCACTCTGTATAGCACATGAGCGCATATCACCGCCATTGCACTCTTTAGATAAAATTTCAACGAGTTTATTGCACGAACTATATTTTCCGTCACCGTAATCGCAGGATTTCAAAAGCGCTCTTTGCTCTTCGCTCCTCAAATCTTCTAACTTTATTAAACCTGTTAAAGACGATTGTGCCGCAGCAGGGATCGATACAAATGCCATTATAAATGCAAGTAGCCAAATTTTAAGATAGAATTTTTTCATTAGCACTCCTTATTTTAAGCGGCGATTATATATAAAAATTTTTAGCTGCTTCTTAAAAATTTAAGAGGCGCGGCAGTGCGATAAGTGCGCCGTAATCCCGTCCGCCGCCTATGCGCATGGATAAAATTTTAAAATTTTGCCGTACGCTGTGCACATAAATTACGCAATCTGCTGCCAAATTTTACTCGCAACCGATTTAAATCGCGCAGGTACGGCAAAGCAAGCAAAGCGGAATAGAATTTTATAAAATTCCTCGCTCGCGACGCTGTTTATTGCGCATCTGCTGCGCTACTAGTTTTGTGTCGCCTATTTTGTCGATGCTAGTTTCGTACCTGCCGAACTGCCTGCCGAGCCGCCCATTTTGATGCATGGCACCCGCCGCCTACACTTAAATGAAATTTTAAAATTTAGCCGCCCGCTACGCACGAAAACTCCATAATCCGCCGCTAAATTTCGCTCGCAACGGGTCTAAGTTGCGCGGGCATAATCCGCTGCCCTACTTCCCGTCTAAATTTAAAATTTCACTCGAAATTTCATCTATCGTCGCGTTGAAATCCTCCGCCAGCGCGCGCTTTAGCTCCTCTTTCGCCGCCATCATATCGCGCACGATCGCTGCTTCAAACTCCTCTCGATTGAGCGCCTCGTCGCCCTTGGCAAACGCGAAATCCAGCCCGAACCACGTAGCCACGGCAAACGCAGGCATGCATACCACCGCGCCCGGGCCGCACACGAGCCCCGCACTACCGCTGGTTGCGCTGGCGCCCGCCTTCGTAAGCGTCTTCGCGCCCGTTTTAGCCGCAGTTTTAGCGAGGCTCTTACTTATCAGCTTTGCGCCCAGCACGCCGCCCAGCGCCCCCAGCCCCGTCCCGCTCGCACGATACGCCTTGCTTTTTAGGCTGAAGCTTTGCGTGACGTTGAGATCGATTTTCGCGCCGTATTTTTTGAGCGTAAAATTTAGCGAGCTCTCATAATTTTTGACATTTGCCGCAGCAATTTTAGCAATGTTCTCGCCAAAATCTTTCGGAAAACTCTCGCTCACGAAGCCCGCAAATTTCTCATTCAGATACGCCCCCGCGTCATCGTCCCACACGCCGTGCCACAGCACCAGATAATCGCTCAGAAACGAGTAATTGAAATCCGCCATTTTCTGCGCGCTAAGCCTCGCGCCCTCGTCATAAACGGCGTCGATGTAGCTATTTAGCGCGGATGCGGCGTTTGCCTCCGCGGCGAAGCGCGTAGCGTTTAGCTCGCCTCTTAGCGCGTCCGCCTCGCGCGCGCTTAAGATCAGCCGCTCGCCGCTTTGCAGTACGATCTGCACGCTCGTCTCAACCGCGCTTTTAGGGTGTACGTCCTCCGCTTCGCCCCTTGCCGTGCGCGTCTGCGCGGCGCAGATCAAACACAGCGTGACGTAAGCAAGCGCGAAGATCGTGCCGCTGAAGCGCCCTATTTTGGGCGCGGGTGCGGCTCGCGGCATAAAAAGCACGAAGGCGCAAAGATGCAAGATCGCGCAGTAAAAGACGAAATCGCCCGCGCAGATCAGAAGCAAAAGAGCGATTTTTAGCGCGCTAGGGCTCTG
Organism: uncultured Campylobacter sp.; assembly: GCA_963529595.1. Classification (GTDB taxonomy): domain Bacteria; phylum Campylobacterota; class Campylobacteria; order Campylobacterales; family Campylobacteraceae; genus Campylobacter_B. The sequence goes on along the minus strand of CAUSBF010000171.1, from coordinate 900 downwards.
CGATAGCGCCAGCTCAAACAGCGCGTTTTTGTAAAATTTCAAAGCGTAAATTTCATTTAGCAGGGCGGATTTGAAGTGCGCTTGCGGCGCGGTAGATTTTAAAATTTCAAAAATTTCAGCTACCGATGCGGGGCTTGCCGCGGAATTTTTAGCGGAATTGTCGGCAGCCATACTCGGTGCGGCGGGATTTTGGGCTAAATTTTGCGCTGCGGCTGAGCTTGCCGTAGAATTTTTAGCGTTGATTTGCGGCGCAGCGACGGGATCTGCCTTAGAATTTTCAGCCGAGACCTGCACCGCTCTGACGGAGCCCGCTTTAAAATTTGCGGGCGAAGCGGTGAGATTTTTAGCAGCGTTCGGCGCGAGCTTCACGGCATTATCAGCCTCTGAATTTCGCACAACTATGGCGGAGTTGTTCGCCGCGGAATTCTTAGCGAAATTATCTGTTGCAAAATTTCCGACGGGTGCGGAAGCGTCATTTCTTGCGGAGTTTTCGGCAAATGAAGCGGTGCGGGCAGGCAGAGTAAAATTTATCGCGGAATTTAAAGAGTGTGTGGCAGCGTCCGCGAGCCGCAAATAGGCCAAATTTATGGCGAAATTTACCGCTACGGCAAGCACGGCGAGCAGCAAAATGCTAAGTTTGAGCGATAAAATTCTAGGATTTTTAATCTCTTTTAGACTGAGCTTCAGCACCGCTAGGCGCATCAGAGCAAGAGCTGCAGGCAGTGCCGCTAGCGTCACGAATAGCTCCGCGCCGCGCAGATCCGCTAGGCCTAGCGCCAAAGTGACGCTTAGGAGGATCGCGCCCGCGCAAGCAAAAACCCCGCTTATCAGCCTGCCTCTAAAAATTTTAATCAAAGTCCCGCCGCTGCGAAATAGCGCTGCATTGGCGCGCTGCTTCGC
>CAUSBF010000170.1:0-4314 GCA_963529595.1 uncultured Campylobacter sp. | reverse complement strand
TGCTGCGCGGAACTACGTAGCTTGCGCGCGGGCGGCTATTGCTGCGTCATAGGACACGGAGCGGCGCCCGCGTTTTGATTGCACGGCATCTCGCCTCTTGGCGGCATTGCCGGACCCGCGCCGTCGCCCATCCCTCTAGGCGGCATATGACCGCACTCTCCTGGAGCCGCCTGCGATCTGTGCGGACCAAACCCGCGAGCGGGCCTTTTAAATTTGCTGAAATTGCCGCGATCTTTAAGCTCAATATCGAGCCTATCCGCCTGCTCGACGCTTAGCTTGCCCGCCTGGACGTTATAGTTTTTTCTAAACTCGTCTAGGAATTTCTCGCGATCCTCGACGCTCATAGCGTCGAGCTTCTTTTTAAACTCCGTCTTAAATCCGCGCTTGAGATCCCTTGCCTGCGCTCTTAGCTCTCCTGCGCGCTTGTCGATCTCAAACGCCGCTTCGCTTAAGCTCTTGGCATCGGCGCCGGCGATCGAGGCATTGATCTGCTCGGGAGTGCTATTTTGAAAATCTGCGGCGAACAGCACGCCCGCAACTAAAACGCTTGCTAAAACAATCTTTTTCATTCTCTCTCCTTTGTGAAAGTTAGCGTAATTGTAGAAAAAAGTCGTGAAGAAAAAGTTAAGTAAAGCAGCTGCGCCGCCAAAATAGCTCGGCGTCGTAAATTTAAAGCTTTGATTTAAATTCAGAAAATTTTACGCCGCTACGGCAAAAACAGAGCGTAATGCGCGTAAATAGAGTTAAATTTTAAAATTTTAAGCGGGAGGGGGATGCTGCGCGGCGCGTACATTTAACACAAAATTTCGCGCCGCATAAGTTGCATTAAAAGCCCGCCGTGCGTAAATTTAACGGCAAAGCGGGCGTATCTCGGCGCTGCGAACGGCGAAATTTCATCGCGTAAATTTAACCGCAGGGCTGTTAAATTTAGAGATTGCGGATGATTAATTTCATCCGCAACGAAGCCTATTTTATGACGCCGCAAACCATTCTAGCGCCGCCGCCGCCAAGCGGCTTCGGATGGTCGCTGTGGTTATCGCCGCCTACGTGAACCATCAGCGAGTGGCCCTTTAGCTCATCTAGGCTCTTGATTTTCGGGGCTAGCACCGGATAGACCGCATTGCCCTCAGCATCGACGAAAAGTGCAGGTAGATCGCCCTTGTGGCCGCTATCGTCCCAAGCAAACGAGTGCTTTTTGGTATCGCTCGGATCCCAGTGACCGCCCGCTTTCATGCCTAAGCCCTTCTCGGTCGCGCCGCAGTCGGCATTTTGATGCACGTGAAAGCCGTGCACGCCGCTAGTAAGACCTTTTAAATTCGGGAAAAACGCCACGCCGTAGTTTGTCTCGACCGCTACGACCTCGCCTACGCTCACGTTACCTTTCTCGCCTAGCTGCTCCATCGCGATGACGAGGTGCTTGCCGGTCTTAGGGTCGAAATTTTGCATATCGCCGTGCTCGTGAGCGATCAAGGCGCTTGCGACTAAAATTGATGAAATTAGAAATTTCTTCATGAAAAATCCTTTAAAGTGAAATGTAAGTGCAATTTTATCCAAAAATACTTAAAAAATAATTTTTCTTATTTAGATAAATTTCGCTTTTTATCTAAAAGGCTTATCGCGAAGAATAAAATCAAGCTAAAAATTACTAGCAAAACGCTTAAAATCAGCGCCCGCTCGTTTTCTCCGTCATACACGGCGCCCATGATCGCAAGGCTTAGCGTGTCGGTTTTACCTACGATGTTTCCGCTTAGCATCAGCGTGATACCCACTTCGCCGAGCCCGCGCGAGAGCGCTAAAATAAGCGCGGAGCCGAGCGTTTTAAGCGAGCTCGGAAGGATTACGAAGAGGAAAATTTGAACTCTGTTTTTGCCCAAAATTTGCGCGGCTTCGATTAGGCTTTTAGGAAAGAGCTCAAAGCTTGCACACACGGGCTTTACAAACAGCGGCAGCCCGACTAAAAATGCGGCGATTACCAATGAAGAGAAGTTAAAAACGATGTCTAAATTTAACACAGAGCCGATAAATCCGCTCTTTCCGAAGATGTAAAGAAGTAGAAATCCCGTCGCGATCGGCGGGAAGATAAGCGGAAAAATCACTAAAATTTCGACGATCTTTTTAAATTTAGCTTTGCTGAAAGCTAAAAAATACGAAATTGCCAGCCCTATTGAAATCAGCAGTAAAAAGCTACAAAACAGGGCTTTGACGCTTAAAAACAAAGGATGCGCGATCCAAGCGATGTCGCTCATTTAAGACCGAATTTTGAAAAAATCTCTTTTGAGCGGTCCGATTTAAACTCCTTCATCACCTTTTCGCAAAGCGCCTGCTCGCTGCACGCGCTAAGCCTTGCGATACCGATGAATGCGGGGCTGTAGAGGTTCTCGTCGATGTATATGATCGAGCCGAACTCATCTTTTTTGGCGACCGCTTCGGTGCTGTTGATAAAGCCTACTTGCACCTCGCCGTTGATGACGTATGCGACTACTTGCGGCACGCCCGCGACGGCTAAAATTTTATCTTTTACCGGCTCCATCTTGGCGTTTTGTAAAAACTCGTTCGTCCTGATACCGTAAATCGCCTTTTTAGGATCTGGCATCGCGATCTTATCGAACTTTGCGATCTCGGAGACATCGTTTATTTTGATATTTTTCGGCGTTACTAAAACTAGCGTGCCGCGCCCGATACGCTCAAATTTAGTGATATTTAGATCGCTTTTTTTCAAAAACGCCTCGTCGCCCACGATGAATGAAATTTTATTCTCGCGTGATTGAATGACGAGCTGGCCGAGGTTGGCAAACGATCCCGCCACGTCCATACCCTCTTTTTTCAAATTTTCGATCACGACTGAGACGGGCTTTTTGTATCCGCCGCCGGCTGCGATTATCGGCTGATCCGCGCAGAACGAAACGCTTGCCGCAAGCGCTAAAATAAAAGCAATTTTTTTCATGAAAATCCTTTTTTGAAATTTTAAGAATTCTACAAAATATACTATTATTTATTAATAAATCCCGCTTTTTCCGGATCTAAGGCGCACAGCCTGCATTATAATTAAAATTTAATATTTAGATAAATTCTATCTTTCCGCCGAGATCGCACACGCCCTGATTCCAAACCGCCGAGCTTACGAGCACGTCCACGCCGGTAGCTGCAAACTCCGCGCAGTTATTTTTATTTATACCGCCCGCGGCGCAAATTTTAATCTGCGGCGCCGTCTCATCTCGCCTCAAAACGCAGGCTCTAAGCTCGCTAGGGCTCATCTTATCGCACATTATCGCATCCGGCGCGTATTTTAAGAGCTCGCTAAATTCGCGCTCGCTCGCTACTTCGATCATTATCTTTCGCTCGGGCGCGTGCTCTTTAAATTTAGCGATCTGCGCGCAAAACTCGTTAAAGCTCGCAAACGCGCAGATGTGGTTTGAAAAAAACAGGACGCTGTCGTGCAGCCCCAGGCGGTGCATCGTCCCGCCGCCCGCTATCAGCGCATTTACGCAAAGCTCTTTCGCAAAAGGAAAGCTCTTGCGCGTCGCACCTAGCACGCAGCGCGAATTCGCCTCTCGCATCAGCGCAACCATCTCGTGCGCGTAGGTCGAAATTTTGCAGGAGTACTCAAACACGATCTGAACGATCTTCCAGGCTTTATGCAAGCTCTCGAAGCTCCCCCGCGCGCTAAAAATTTCATCCCCCGCGCAAAATGCGCTTCCCTCGCGCGCTAGATGCTGCGTCTCGCAACCAAAGCGCGCCGCTACCTCGCGCGCGATCTGCCCGCCGCTGAAGATCAGATCCTGCCTCGTTACGATCGAAAGCTGCGCGGGCGCGTTTAGATCCACGCAGCCGCGCAAAAGCTCGGTCGTAAGGTCCAAAAACACGCCGTCGCTAGCGATAAGATCGTCGATTTTACTCTGCGAAATAAACATCTCTAGCCTACGAAGTGAATTTTAGCGGGCTCAAAGCGTGAATGCGCCTTTGTTACGCGAGACGGAAAGCCCAAAGGCATAATGCAAAACGCCTCTAAATGTCCCGGTAGATCCAAAATTTCTCTTACGCGTTCCATCGCGTAAATATCGGGTGCTACGCCCAGCCACGTGGTGCCAAGCCCTAAATGGTGCGCCGCCAGCCAAAGATTTTCTGCCGCACAAGCGCAGTCGTAGCGAGCGTAGGGCTGGAATTTTAAGCCGCTTTTGCGCGTGCAGACCACGATCGCAAGCGGCGCATCCTTCGTGCAGCCGCCGTAGGTGCCGACGCTGCTAAGTAGCGTAAGCGTGGTGCGGTCGCGTACTACGTAAAACTCCCATGAGCGTTGGTTGCCCGCGCTAGGGG
>CAUSBF010000169.1:0-4372 GCA_963529595.1 uncultured Campylobacter sp. | reverse complement strand
TACGACGGGTATCTGAACGAGCTGAAAAATCAGAAAAGCTCCACGCCGCTGTCGCTTTACTTTCACATGCCGTTTTGCCGCTCCGCCTGTTATTTTTGCGGCTGCAACGTAATCTACACGGGCAAGCGCGACAAGATGGATCGGTATTTGGACTATATCGAGCGCGAAATGCAAATTTTAAGCGGCGTCGTGGACGGCTCGCGGCAAGTCGTGCAGATGCACTTCGGCGGCGGCACGCCTACGTATTTTAGCGCCGAACAGCTCGCGCGCCACATAAAAAATATCAAAAAATATTTTAAAAATTTCAGCCCCGAAGCCGAGATCAGCTGCGAGATCGATCCGCGATTTTTAAACGCCGAGCAGCTAGACGTGCTTGTTTCTAACGGATTTAACCGCATAAGCTACGGCGTGCAGGACTTCGACGAGCGCGTGCAAAAGGAGATCCACCGCATCCAGCCTTTCGAGCTTACGAGGGACGTCATAGCCATGGCGCGCGAGAGGGGGATAAAATCGATAAATATGGATCTCATTTACGGTCTTCCGTATCAGAGCCTAGCTAGCTTTAAGCGTACGCTGGAGCTTGCGCTTTCGCTTGATCCGGACCGCTTTGCTATCTTTAACTACGCGCACGTGCCGTGGATCAAAAAATCTATGCGTAAATTTGACGAAACGACCTTGCCGGAGCCCAAAGTGAAGCTTGAAATTTTAAAATTTACGCACGATTTTTTGAGCGCGAACGGATATGAGATGATCGGCATGGATCACTACTCAAAGCCCGCGGATGAGCTTCACGCCGCGCTTAAAAACGGCTCGCTACACCGTAATTTTCAGGGCTATACGACCAAGGGCGGCGCCGATCTGATCGGCATCGGGCTAACCAGCATCGGCGAGGGCGCGCGACACTACGCGCAAAATTTCAAAGATATGGACGCGTATGAAGCCGCGATCGATGCGGGCAGGCTGCCGTATTGTAGGGGCGTTTTGCTAAATGAAGAGGATCTGCTGCGCAAAGAGGTGATTATGGGGCTGATGAGTAATTTTTGCATTGATATAGAGGCGATCGAGGAGAAATTTAAGATAAAATTTTTTGAGCATTTCGGCGCGAGCCTAAAGCAGCTTGAGGCGCTAAAGGATTTCGTGCAAGTCTCGCCGAATAGAATTTCCATAACGCCCACCGGTACGCTTTTGATCCGCAATATCGCGATGTGCTTTGATGAGTATATGGGTAAAAATTTGGGCGAGAAGCGCTTTTCTAAAACAGTTTAAGCGGCGCGGCTATGAGTAGGGCAAAGCTTGGAGCGTTCGATTTTGCGGCACTTAGCGAGCGTTGCGTAAAATGTGGTAAATGTATCCAAGTCTGCACGGTTCATGGCATTAACGGCGATGAAGTAACGAGCCCGCGCGGATTTGTGGATCTTTTGGGCGCTTACGGCAGGAATGAGCTAAAGCTTGATAAAAACGCTAAGAAAATTTTTGAAAGCTGCTTTTTATGCACCAACTGCGTAGATATTTGCGGCGAGTCTTTGCCCATAGATACGGCAATCGAGAATGTTCGCGCGCGCATTGCGGAAAAATTTGGCATCGCGTGGTACAAAAAAGCTGCGTTTTGGCTGCTCGGGCACCGCAAAGCGCTGGATCTAGCAGCAGCGCTTGGATACGTGTTTCTTAGCTGTGGCTTTAAGATGCGAAAAGATACGCAAAGCTCTATGTCGCCTAGATTTGGCTTACCAATACTTAAAAAAGAGCGCTTGTTGCCTGCTCCTTCGAAAAAGAGCTTTATGAACTCGCACGCAGAGCTTATCGACAACGGCGGCGAAAAAACTATCGGAATTTTTATCGGCTGCATGGCAAACTACGCTTACACGGGCGTAGGCGAGGCGGTTTTATATATCGCGCGAGCGCTAAAGCTAAACGTAAATTTGATGAAGGAACAAGCCTGTTGCGGCGCTCCTGCGTATTTTACGGGAGATTTTGCGGCGGTTGAACGCGTGGCAAAATTTAATATAGCATATTTCGAAAAAGTCATGCCTGCTCTTGATGCGATTATTGTGCCCGAGGCTACGTGCTCTGCGATGCTGCGGGTGGATTACGCGCATTTTTTTGAAAATGAGCCGCAATGGAAAGCCCGTGCGCAAAAACTTGCGAGTAAAATTTTTATGGCGAGCGAATACTTTTATAAATTTACAAACTTAAGTGATCTTTTGATGCGCCGCGGCAAAAGGGCTTTAGCGATTACCTATCACGATCCGTGCCATGCCCGCAAAATGCAGGGTATTTGGAAAGAGCCGCGCGGCTTGCTCGCTCAAAACTACGAAATAACCGAGATGGATGAACTTAATAAATGCTGCGGATTTGGCGGTGTGACGATGCAGACCGAGCGTTACGAGCTCGCGCGTGAAGCAGGATTAGCTAAGGCGCGCGCAATGGCGGATCTACCCGTGCGCGTAGTCTCTGCTGAGTGCAGTGCGTGCAGGATGCAGCTAAATAATTCGCTTTCTTTAAGCGGCTCGCAGATGAGGTGCATAAATCCGCTAGAGCTCATCGCTGAAGCGCTTATAGACGAGGAAAATTCCAATGGATAAATTTTGCGTTTTAGAAGCTCCTGCATTTCGCCGGCTTTTTACTCAATTCAAATCCTGGGGTAAAATTCCGTGCTTTTGAAATTTTGATTTTTAAAAATTATGATGAAATTTTATCATTAACTTGCAGAGGTTGTGGTCTACGCTTTTAAGCTTTCGGATATATTAAGCCTGGGGCAGCGCTCGGTGCGAGCTCATAGGTTTTGCTCTGCGGCGGGGTTGATTAATATGATTTTAAATACTAAAATTTTGTAGTTTAGAATTTTAGCTGAGGGATTTGCGCAAAATTTTAAGAAGTTGAATTGGGGGATGGATTTTGGCAGAATTTTAGTTTTATGTGGCATTATTTGAAATTATATGGAATTTGCGGCTAATGGCTGGAATTTTGATTTATTAATTTGCGTGGATTTGCGTGGCGGAGCAGGCTTAAAGCGCGAATTTTAAATTTCGTAAAATTTAAGAATTAGTTACGTATGAGCTTCTTGCACTTCGCGGTTCTGACATTGCGGCAAAATTTCTTTCAAAAATGCCAAAGTGCACTATAAAATATATTCATAATTTTTAGTACGAGATATTGAGCAAAAAAGGCTAAGCTAGCGAGATCATGGATTTAAATTTAATTTTATTCTTGCTCTTTTGCGTCATCTTCAGAGTCCAGCTTTGCTTCTTCGATCAAAAGCCTGTTGGCTTCGGTAGCCTTTTTTATCTCGCTTAAGTTTTCTTCTATCTTATTTAGGCGCTTTTCAAGGGTATTTAGACGCTTTTCCGACCGGGAGATAAAATAATAAATCAAATAAATCATAAAAACTATGATAATCCAAGGTATGATTTTCATATAAAATTCCTTAAAATTTAAAATTGCGCGCATTATAGCAGAAATTTTATGAAATTTTAAAATAGGCTGTTTTAGCCTTGACAATTGGGGATTTTTCGGTTATAATTGCCACTTCAATTTCAAAATGCTGGTGTAGCTCAGCTGGTAGAGCTACTGCCTTGTAAGCAGTGGGTCGGCGGTTCGATCCCGTCCACCAGCTCCATTTTTTGTAACAGTGTTTGACCAGATTTCATCAAAGGGTGAGATACTCAAGTGGCCAACGAGGGCAGACTGTAAATCTGCTGGCTTTGCCTTCCGTGGTTCGAATCCACGTCTCACCACCATGAATTTTTGATGCGGGATTAGCTCAGTTGGCTAGAGCATCAGCCTTCCAAGCTGAGGGTCGCGGGTTCGAGCCCCGTTTCCCGCTCCACCATTTAGGTTTACTGGGAGCTGTAAAACTTAACTGCTTTTATATGCTTACATAATCTAAATTTTGGTCGCATTGTTGGGTATTGGTAGCGATTTCTCTTTGCCTGAGTTTAGGCTCATATGGCTCAGAGGTAGAGCACTTCCTTGGTAAGGAAGAGGTCGCGGGTTCAAGTCCCGCTATGAGCTCCATAAAATAGAGTCGCTTAGTTTGTTGTGTAATCCACAAATCAATAACGGAGGATATGATGGCTAAAGAAAAATTTAATCGTAACAAGCCACACGTAAACATTGGTACCATCGGTCACGTTGACCATGGTAAGACTACTTTGACAGCTGCTATTTCTGCTGTTCTTTCCAGGAAAGGTCTAGCTGAGCTAAAGGACTACGACAATATCGATAACGCTCCAGAGGAAAAAGAGCGCGGTATTACTATCGCTACGTCTCACATCGAATATGAGACCGAGAAACGTCACTATGCTCACGTTGACTGCCCTGGCCACGCCGACTACGTAAAAAATATGATTACCGGCGCGGCTCAGATGGACGG
>CAUSBF010000168.1:0-4373 GCA_963529595.1 uncultured Campylobacter sp. | reverse complement strand
GCGTGAGTTTGTCCGATAAATTTAAATTTACCCAAGACGGCAAAGAAGATTCCAATAATAGAATAAGCTCAAAAAAGATTCTTACGGGCTTCTACGAAAGGCAATAAGCGCCTGAACTAGCAGCTAAATTTGATAAAATTTTAAAATTTAGCCGCCTTTTTATATCAAAATTTCATCCAAAATTTTGCGCGCGGTTTTAAATTTAAAGCACGATGCCTTCTCGTCGCCAAGGCTAAATTTAAATTTTAGCTTCATTGCGGCGTGCGGACTGAATTTGTGCTGCGCGGAATTTTAAAATTTATTCGGGCGCGGATAAGCTAGCGAGCCGAGCTTGCGGTTTTAGATAAAATTTCGACCTTATACGGACTCTTTCGAGATGTGAAAGCGCAGTTAAAATTCCTGCAAGCAGCGCAAGAGTGGGCCATAGCCGAGAACGCAGGCTGTGGGCTATTAAATTTCTTGCTAGCTAGGCAAAAAGCGTATTCCGCCAGCCAAAACTAGCGATTGTCGTATCGGCTGAAATCGGCGTGCTTTGCATTCAAATATGAGTTTCGGCGCCGTTTGCCTACGGAGTATCGGCCAAAATCGGCGGTTTTTTCTTGCTGATCAAGCAAGCTTGCTGCCGCGTTAATCAAACAGCGAGGGTTGCAGCGATTTGATCTTGTAGCTTGCACGGTGAAACGGCGTGAGCCCGTACCGCTCGATCGCCGCGATGTGCGCGGCCGAGCCGTAGCCTTTGTTTTGCGCGAAGCCGTATTGCGGGTAGCGCTGCGCGAGTTCGTACATAGTGCGGTCGCGCGTGACTTTGGCGAGGATGCTTGCCGCGCTTACTTCGGCGATTTGCGCGTCGGCCTTTACGAGCGTCTGAAGCCCGCGTACGCCGAAGGTTGCGTTACCGTCGTAGATGATCTGTCCGCTAAAACCCATAAAATACGCGAGAATCTGCTCAAGCGCCGATCTTAGACATGCGCTGAGTCCGATCTCATCGACCTGTGCGCTTGAAATTTCGACGATTTTATAGCGCGAGTTTTTGGTGATCTGGGCGTAAAGCTCCTCGCGGCGCTTCTCGCTTAGCTTTTTGCTATCGGCAAGTCCCGCGATTTCGCGCGCTAGCACGCAACCAGCGACGCAAAGCGGTCCTGCAAGACAGCCGCGCCCTGCCTCGTCGATACCGCAAATCTGCCCGCTCACTGCGCGTCCTTTCGCACGACGGGCGCGGCGCCGCTTAGCAGGTCGTGTAAGTTCAGCCTATCTTTGCGAAAGAAGCAGATCAAAAGCCCGATGACGCTAAAGCCCGCAAGCACGAAGCATCCAAAGCGCGCTAAGGCTCTAAAGAAGCTTGCTTTGCGTCCGCTGCGAACGTCGATGAGGTAAAGCCCCGCGAGCTTGTAGCCAGGTGTCTGGGCGCTGCGAGCGTAAAATGCTGCGCAAATCGCGCCGTATACAAGCCAGATAAGCGCGATCGCGGCTTGGTTGTGCCACAGAGCCTCTTTCGAGCCTAAGACGAGATAGGTAACGCCGTAGAATAGAGGCATCGCGATGATGAAAAGATCGACGATGAAGGCCTTTACGCGCAGAAAGATCGGTGAAATTTTAGCTTTTTGTTTTGCCATTTTGCTTCGTTTCGGATTAAATTTTAAAATTCCGTCGCGCTAAAGCCGAAGGGTGAAATTTAATCTCGCTGCGGTTTGCTAGCAGCAAATCGGCGCCTAGTTTCCGCGACTGCCGGGCTTGATCGCCTTGCTTCCGGCAGCACAAAGCGGGCAGGTTGCGGGCTCGTAAATTTCAAACTCGAAATTGCCTAGCGCAAAAAACGGCTTATCTGCAGGCAGCTTGGCACCGCCCTTTGCACTGCTGCCCGCTAAATTTGCGACCTTGCAAAATCCGCGATTGGCAAGCGCGGCAAAGCCCACGACCTCTCCGCCGAGGTTTTCGATGAGCCTGGCGCTCTCAAGAGCCGAGCCGCCCGTCGTGATGATGTCTTCGCAGACGATAAATCTCTCGCCCTTATGCACTTCAAAGCCGCGGCGCAGGCTCATTACGCGATCTACGCGCTCGGTAAATATGAAACGCTTTTTCGCCGCGCGAGCTAGCTCGTAGCCCGCTAAAATTCCGCCCAGCGCGGGCGAGCAGACGCTATCAAACTTCACGCCCGCTTTTTCGATGATAGCGGCGAGTTCGTCTGCGAGCCGTCCCGCGAGCCGCGGATCTTCAAGCACTTTCGCGCTTTGCAGATAGAATTCCGAGTGGTTGCCGCTTGAAAGCAGAAAATGCCCTCGCAGATATGCGCCGCAGTCGCGATAGATTTTTTCTATATTCACAGCTCAGACCTTCAAAAGCTCGGCTTCTTTGGCCTTGACTGCGTCGTCGATCTTGCTTGAGTAAGAGTCGGTGATCTTTTGAACCTCGTCATAGCCCTTTTTAGCGTCGTCTTCGGAGATCGCTTTGTCTTTTTCGAGTTTTTTGATCTCGTCGTTGGCGTCTTTGCGGACGTTGCGAATGCCGATTTTTGCTTTTTCGCCCATCGCTTTGGCTTTTTTTGCGTTTTCTTGGCGTTGCTCGACCGTCATCGGCGGGAAAAATAGCTTTACGCTCTCGCCGTCGTTAGTCGGATTGACGCCGATATTTGCCGCTGCGATCACGCTTTCGATCGCCTTCAGCATCGGTTTCTCCCACGGCGTGATCGAGATCGTTACCGCATCGATCGAAAGGACGGTCGCGACTTGATTTAGCGGAGTTTGCGAGCCGTAATAATCCACGAAAATATGATCCAGGATCGCCACGCTCACTTTGCCGGTGCGTAGCGTCGTAAAGTCCTTTTTCAAAGCCTCGATAGCTCGATCGCCGTTTGCTCTTTGCTCTTTATAGATAGCTTCTAGCATTCAAATCCTTTAAATAAAATTTGCGAAATTATAGCGTTAAAAAAATAAGAATAGCATTTAAAAGCGCGGATTTTGCGCTTTTAAATTTTAAAATTTAGAGTTTATTTGGTTGTGTTTTGATCTGCGGAAGCAGCGCTCGCATTGGTATCGCTTGCGGCGCTTGATGCTTGCGACCGAGCAGGCGCGCTAGCTGCGGTAGTGTCGGTCGCAGGAGCTGCGGGCGCTTCGATTTTCGTACCCGTCGCATTGGTCTCGCCGCTAATTATGGAATTTGACTCGGTGCTTGCAGGAGTGAAATTAGGCTTTATGCCAGAAGTAGGGATAGACGGCACGCCCGGAACGGCGTTTGGCACGGATTTAGTAGCATTTACTTCGATTTTGACGCGATCGACTACGGAAGATTTAGCATCTTGCTGATAAAAATACGCAAGCACGAGTGTATTTATCACGAATAGAATTCCCATTGCAGCGGTAAATTTAGCTAAAAACCCCGCCGGACCCTTCGCACCAAATAAGCTTTCGTTGCTTCCGCTGTATGCGCCAAGCCCGATAGAAGAGCTCTTTTGCAGCAGAACGGAGATCGTAATTATCACGGCGAAGACGACTTGTAAAACCAAAAATAACGTAGTCACTATAAAAACCTTTTGAAAAAATTGAATTCGCGATTATAATAAAAGATTTATAAATTTTAAGTTAAGAGTGCACCGCGCGAAGCGGTGCGTAAAATTTAGTCTCTACTTGCGCCGAAAATTCTTAGCAGCGAAAGGAAGAGGTTGTAGATGTTTAGATACATATCTACGGCAGCCATTATCGGTGAAGTGTAGGTGCCGTTGATGATATTTTTAGTATCATAGATAATATACATCGAAAAGATTAAAGCTGAAAAAGCTGAAATCGCTATATCAAGCACGGTGCTTTTGAAAAAGAAGTAGTTCAAAAGGCTTAGCACGATAATAGCCACAAGCGATACCAATAGCGGCTTGCCCCAAGAATCGAAATTTGTCTTTGTATTCATCGCATAAACGGTAAGAGCACCGAAAGTGATCGCCGTAGCCACAAACGCATGCGTTACTACGTCTCCGGCACCCGCTGCGATATAAATAGCGATCAATTTACCTAGAGTAAGACCGGTAATAAAGGTAAATGCAAAAAGCAAAACCAGTGCGATCGTGTTGGCGCCGCGATTTACAGCTGCTTGCATACCGAAGATCAGCCCCATTAAAAGCACTAGATATAAAAATGGATGAATAGCCAAGCTCACGCCGAAACTCATCGCCACAAAAGCCCCTGCCGCCGCAGCTATCATCGAAGCGGTTAGAAGCGCGTAGGTTTGTTTGATAGTCTGAGAGATTCGTCCTTGTTCCAGTGACGCGTCCGATAGCTCGTAGCCGTCCGCGTAATTTCGTCTGTCGTATAGACTCATATTTTTCTCCTTCTTATGATTTATGAGCGGGGAGTTTAGCGAAAATTTGGTAAATATATAATTAAAAA
>CAUSBF010000167.1:0-4379 GCA_963529595.1 uncultured Campylobacter sp. | reverse complement strand
TACGGCGCAATACGGCAATGTCGATCCTAGCTTTGATGCGGCGAAACTTGCAATCGCTGCCGGGGCAACTTTTGTCGGACGCGAGAGTGTGACAAATCCAGAAAAAATCGAGCGACTTTTGGCTAAGGGTTTTGAGCACGATGGTTATAGTTTTTTTGATATTTTTAGCAACTGCCACGTAAATTTGGGTCGTAAAAATAAAATGAGCGAGGCAGTGCAAATGCTAAAGTGGCTTGATTCGCGCACGATTTCTAAAGCAAAATTTGACGCTCTTGGCGAGGATGAGCGAGCGGGGCTATTTCCGCTTGGGGTTTTACATGAAGATAATGAGCACACCGAATACACAAAGGCGTATCAAAAAGTGATAGACGCGGCGCAAAGCGGCGAAGCGATAAATTTTGAAGGACTAAGATGAATCAATTAAGATTTGTGGGAGTGGGCGGTCAAGGCGTAATCTTAGCAGGCGAAATTCTAGCTGCGGCAAAGATCGCGCACGGCGGCTATGGAATCAAGGCATCTACGTATACCTCTCAGGTACGCGGCGGACCTACGAAAGTGGATATTATCTTAAGCGATGAAGAAATTCTATATCCTTACGCGAGCGAGGGCGAGATCGATTTCATGCTCGCAACGGCGCAGAGCAGCTACGATGCTTTTAAAAGCGGCGTGAAAAAAGGCGGCGCGATCGTAATCGAGCCGAATTTAGTAGCCCCGAGCGATGAGGATAGGGCAAGCTTTAAAATTTATGAAATTCCAATCATTACCATCGCAAAATACGAAGTTGGAAATGTCATCACTCAAAGCGTCGTGGCTCTAGCGATCGCAGTAGAGCTTAGTCGCTGTATGGACTCAGGGCTAGTAAAAAAGCAAATGCTCCGCTCTGTGCCTGAAAAAACCCGTGCGCTAAATGAAAAGGCGTATGATTTGGGGATGAAATACGCAAGAGAGGTTTTAGATTGAATTTAAAGACTTCATATAGAATTTATGATTAACCGCAAGAGTAAAATTTAAAAATTTTTATAGGTAAGATATAAAGTTTCTAGATTAGAATTTCAAAATTATATAGCCAACTGCTTACATTATTTTTTGATGGGTTGTACTAATTCAAATTGCCCGCCGCGACCTTTTATCTTTTCAAACTTTATAAAATTATTGCCGTTTTTTTATCCTGTTAAATTAATCTTATTCCAAAAGTTCTTTAGCTTTTTTCACCGGATTGCATTCATCGTCATTTAAGCATGGCTCCAAACCATAGCTCATCTTACAACCCAATTTTTTCTTCGAAGGCTCTATCGCCGCATAGCATACCTTTTTAAGATTTACAAATGCTCTTTTTATATTGCCCGTATAGTACAAATCGTGCATTCCTGCATTTAGGCAAAAATTTAATAATCCGGAATCGCAGGCCTTGTTTAGCGCTTTTGTTGCGTCTTCCTCTCTGCGCAAATATATTAATAAAATTCCCAATGCACCGCAGCTCTCAAAATTTCTTTCGTCGCATTTTGCCGATAAAGTATCTTTTAATATCGAGCAAGCTTCATAATCGCCTTTGTTCCAATTGCAATTATTCGCTAACTTCTTTAAGTTTGTATCGTTTATTGCGGCAGAGATACCAATGTCTATATCGTTTTTTGCCAGCAAGGGTATGGATAAAAGTATCGCTAATGATAAAATTTTTCTCATGGTTATAGTCCTTTGATAATTTCTTTGGCTTTCATTAGCGGATCGCATTTTGCATCTTTAGAGCAGTCTTCAATCTCTTTCTTGATGCTGCAAGCAAGCTTTTCGTCCTCTGAAATTCCCTGTTTGCAAATTTTATCAAAAACCTTAGCAGCTCTTTCAAGATTTCCCGTAAAAAGTATATCGCTAATGGCAAGATAGGAGCAGTAAGACATGATATTTGCTTCACATGCCTTAATCAAAGGAGCGGATGAGAATTCGTATTGACCCAAATCCGTAAATATTATTCCGACAGCCCCGCAGCTTTCATAATCTCCGCTATCACACTTTTTGGATAAAATTTCGACTAGCCTCGTGCATGCGCTGTATTTTCCCTCGCCGTTATTGCAAGCAATCGCTAAGTCTTTTTCCTCTTGTGTTTCTAAATGGTCTACGCTTACTTTTGCCGTAGCGGGGATCGCTGCAAATGCCGCTATAAGCGCAAGTGCCCAAATTTTAAGATAGAATTTTTTCATCGCCGCTCCCTGTTTTTAAGCGGCGATTATATATTAAAATATTTTAGTGGGCTCTTAAAATTTTGTAGAGTTAAAATTTAGATCGCTCGCAAATTTTAGCGGCACCGTTTTCAAAAGCCGCGCCGCTTCGGGATTTAAAACGCCACTTTTAAATTTTTAAACGTCGCGATTAAATTTCAAATGCCACTTGGCGGCTGAGTAAAATTCGCGGCGCACGAGGATAAAATTTTAAAATTTCACCGCAAGCTTTGGGCGGCCGTAATTTAACATCCCGAGTTCGGCTGCACCCGCGTTTCGCTACCCGTGTGGATCAGCAGAGCCTTGCCGCGTCTAAATCTGCACGGCGGATCGGCTTGCACGGATGAGTACTCCTTGCCGTTTAGCTTGTAGATGATATTGGAGCCTTGCACCGTCTTTTGGGAGTTTTGGATCGCATCTCCGGCGACCGCGCCCACTACCGCGCCGCCTACTAGCCCCACAGTCTCAGCTAAGCGCCTGCTGCTGCTATGTTTGCTGAGCTTATGCCCAATGACTGCACCCGTAGTTCCGCCCGCGACGCCGCCTAAAATTTTACCCGTATTGCCCTCGGAGCGCTCTACGTTGATTTTGGCGGGCAGGACATCGACGATCTCGATCCGATCGCTCTGCCTCATGCGGTTCGTTTCGCTCGCGTCATAAACATCTCCGCCGTATCGATCCTGTGGGGTCGCGCAGCCGCAAAGCGCGATCGCGGCGATCAAACATAATGTAAAATTTCGCATAATTGCCTCCTTAAAATGGATTTACCGCTATTATGCAGCGCGAGATTATACCGATGGTTATCGCGCGGCGGTATTATCAAAATGATATGATAATTCAAAATTTTACGAAATTATATAAAATCAAATATCAAATTGAAATCCCGTTAAAATCGTATCTTATAAAATAAAATATACGAAAAATATCTGCTGTAGCTTAAAGATAAAATTAGCTCTTTTTACTAAAAAATATTTAAGAATTTCAATTTTCTTAAAGAATTGATAATATATAATTTCCTTGAATTTAAGAATTCTGTTTTGGCTCCGCCATTCAAAGAAATTTCAAGGAAGTACAATGAATGAATCAAATTTCAACAGACGCGATTTCTTAAAATCGGCCTGTATCAGCGTCGGCGCGCTTAGCCTTAGCGGCTGCGTGGATACCGACAAAAGTAAAAGCGCAGACGGCGGCAACGAAGGCGGCCTTCCTAGTGTGGACGTACTTGTTATCGGCTCGGGAGGCGCGGGTTTGCGTGCAGCCGTGGCGGTAAGAAAGAGTAATCCAAATCTTAGCGTCGTCGTAGCTACGAAGATGATGCCTTCGCGCAACGCCACCTGTATGGCGGAAGGCGGTATCAACGGCGTTACGAGCTTCGCAAACGGCGATTCGTATAAACTCCACGCCTACGACACCGTAAAGGGCGGCGCATATCTCGTAGATCAGGACGCCGCGATTAAATTTTGCGAGCTTGCGGGCCCTACGATTGCCGAGATGGATTACATCGGCACGCTGTTTTCCAGAAACGCTAGCGGCGGCGTGGATGGCAAAGAAAGCGGCGTCCCAGGCGGCGTAGCACAGCGCTTTATGGGCGGCGCGTCTAAAAAGCGATGCAACTAC
Source organism: uncultured Campylobacter sp. (assembly GCA_963529595.1). Lineage (GTDB taxonomy): Bacteria > Campylobacterota > Campylobacteria > Campylobacterales > Campylobacteraceae > Campylobacter_B. Next base: position 549 of record CAUSBF010000167.1, on the reverse strand, counting down.
TCTGCCGATAAGACGGGCCATATCTTGATGCACGCCTGTTTTGACGATGCGGTCAGCAACGGCGTGAAATTTTTAATCGATCACGAGTTGCTTGAGATCAGCGCACCTAACGGCAGATGCGAGGGCGTCGTGCTTCGAAATATCCAAACCGGCGATTTTTATCCGGTGCTTTGCAAAGCCTTGGTAATCGCAACGGGCGGATATACGAGGATGTTTTACAACCGCACCTCGGTACCTTATATCGCTACCGGCGACGGTATCGCGGCTGCACTGCGCGCGGGTCTTGGATTTAGCGATCCGGAGATGGTGCAGTTTCATCCGACCGGTATCAAAAGCGGCGGCGCGCTCATTACCGAAGCTGCGCGCGGCGAGGGCGGATATCTGCTCAATAACAAAGGCGAGCGCTTTATGAAAAACTACCACGAAAAGATGGAGCTTGCGCCGCGCGATGTCGTAGCTCGCGCGATCGAAACCGAGATCCGCGAGGGTAGGGGCTACGGCGAGGGGCTAGGCGCATACGTGCTACTTGACGTAAGACATCTCGGAAAA